>NZ_LMOM01000094.1 GCF_001424185.1 Deinococcus sp. Leaf326
AGAGCGGCACGCGCTCATCATCGAGCTGCCTAAGAGCCTGGATGCCTCGCTGTTCGGCGAAGGCGAGTACACCTTGGAGGTGCTGCGAGGCAAGCTCAGTCGTCTCAAGCTCAAAGAGCGCGACCAGGATGCCCTGGCCGGTCAGCAGCTTGAGGAGGAGTCAGAGATCAGCTCACCCCAAGCGTGAGGAGCCAAAAGAAGAGGCCAGGGGGCAACCCTCTGGCCTCTAGATCAGCCTGAGCTCAGGCGCACTCAGGGCAGGGCTGATCATCGGTCGGACGGGGCTGAGTGGGGGGGATAGTCATATTCATGCGGGGTATAGTTTACCAAGTCACTGGGCTGACGTGTCTCTAAGGAGTTATTTGCGCAGTACGACATTTTGATCCCCTAGGAACATGACTCGCAGGCATGTTCCTAGTTTTACTAGGGCTGCTACTCGCGCGCCTGTTCCTTCTTCAGAAGCTGATCGTCAATGGCATCTCGCGCCTCTCCGACAAACACCTCGATTTCCTCCTCGTCTTGTGCCATTACAGGACCCAAGTAGGGCTTGTCCTGAATATAAATAAGGATTTGCTGAAAGTGGCCTTCTTCTCCTATACCCCGCACAATCTGATCTTCAGCCTTCATAACCTTGATAGTGAGTCCCTTGTGGATTTCGGTGTGTAGGATCATGCTGCAGTCTAGATCGTCACACCCGCATACGGGCCAATAGATGCCTCATCTCAAACCGGAGGATTTGCCCGCGCGACTCGGTTGGGCTTGATCTACTGCTCAAAGTCCTCCAGGGCATTCAAGGGATGCAGCCGGTCAGGCACGCAGCTCCCCAACTTCTCCAAGGTGATTGAGTCGATTGAGGACGTCCCAATCCGTGGGCCCAACGGTCTACAGTAAGAGGTCACGCCTCTGTTGACAGCGGCTGTGGCATGAGTGGTTGAGACGGCGGCCACGCCCGGATAATGCAGGCCGCCTCGCGGAGCGTGATAGCCGTCTGCCCCAGGAGATGCTCCCCTTGACGCACGAGTGGCCAGGTGGACTGGATACCCAGGAGGCGCAGGCCAGACTCTAGTTTGTCCTGAGCGTGGTGGGCATCGTTCAGGCGGAGGTCGTACACACCGGCCAGCGGTGCCATCAGATCACGAGCTGGGTCTGCACCTATCTGGGTGGCTAGCGCGCGTTGCAGGGCGGTGCGGGTCCCAGGCCTGTTCTCGCCTTTCTTGAGGGGTGGGCCATGCTTTAGTAACAGGTCGAGGTCCATGGATTCCAGCACGACCCGTGTCACGTCCTTTGCCAGGACGTAGAGGTCCGTTTGTTGCTGCACGCGGAAGCGGTGGCAGCCCTTCATAAGCGCTGTGATGGTGTCCGTCAGGCGAATTACTGGCTGTCCCCACGCGGTGGTCGCGGCCTCATTCAAATCCTCCACAGCAAGGGACAGCATGACCTCGGGGGCGAGCGTCTCTGCAGGCCGAGTATGGACCTGGGAGGCCAGCAGTTCTGCACTCACGCGACCATTCGGCCGGACAGCGTGCGAGGCGAAGATCAGTTGAAGCCAGTTCGGAAGCCTCGCCACGTCCTTCCCGTAGATATTGATGAGGCCCAGATCATTTACCCCGAAGTGCAGGCCGTGTTCTGGACTGGGCACCAACGATCCGGTGTCCTGCGTGTACCAGTGCAAGTGACTGTCGCGCAGGGCGAGGGCAACAGGCACCAGGCTGGGATGGAACCACAGCCAGTACCCGTCTCCGGATTTCTTCAGGGGTTGCGTGGGGCCGGTCGCATCGACGGGGAACTGAACATGCTGGGGTTCTGGATCGTCGCGTACGCGGTAACTGATGCCGTGAGGAGCAATCCATTCGTTGCGGTACCGCTCGCTATTGATCCGGTGGTAATGCTCCAGAGATGACTTCCAGAACCTGACCCTTGTGATGCGAGGGACGAGCAGACTGGAGATCACCATGGGAAAGCAGAGAAAAGTCTGGAGCACAGAC
>NZ_LMOM01000095.1 GCF_001424185.1 Deinococcus sp. Leaf326
TGTATCTCAACCGCTTGCTGCACTTCTTCACGAAAAACGCAGAATTTCTCGGCCAGCACGGCTATTCATTGTCCTACGCGAGGTGCAACTTCTGAGTTTTATAAGAAAAGGTCAGACTAATTATAAAATACAAGGTAGTTAGAGTCCCACTACCTTGTACTTAATAGACATGAAGGTTATCTTTCTTGGCTTATTGTGAATAAAGTTTTAGAATAGATTTCCTACTATAGAATATACAGTTTAATAGTATACTTTTTAGGTGAGCGGAGGGTTTACAGGAACGATCCGCCACAGCTCATTCGGATTCCCGCCTCCCCAAGACCATGTGCATACTTCAGCACGTTCCCAAGGCTGATCAGTACCGGATTCAACATTCAAATTTAATGAAGTGTTGCTAGCTAATTGTATTGCACTATATCCAGGTTGTTCTAAATTTCCAATAATATTCCATATCCAAGTTAAATCACCTGACCCTGAAATCATCATAACTGGATTATTGTAAGTAGCAGGTTGTCCATCATTCGTAGCTATTACAAGGTTAAGGTCAGGGTTGCTCCACTGAAAATAAGTACCACCACTATAAGTGCCTTGAAACCAAGTCGCATAATTGGAATCCCAGGTTGAAGTAACATAACAGCCGCTATGATCGCTCTTTACAGTAAGATAAAATTTAGTACCCCCACCTACAGCATAAATTGCAAACGGAGCTGGAGCTCCTGTTTTAGGATCCAACTCAAGTTGACCTAAGGCATTATTAGCTGATGATGTAGTGATACATTTTCTCCTATCTTTCTTCGGCGATTTAGCACAAGAGATGTTCTCACGGAGGAGTCATATATAATATTTTTTATAGCCTCCTTTCCTACTTATTCTGTCTATATATCCATTATGTCACGGCAAAGGCTCCGGTGTCTCCAAAAATTACTTGTTGCTCTTTACAAATGTAAATCTTTTACATAATTTTGAGAAAAACGTATAAAACATATGGCATATGAAAGGTAAACGCGGGAAGCGGAACGCACAGCCCCCTCCCCAACGCTCGGTCCCCCAGGACGCCATTACCTCGACCTCAGCATCCACCCCTCACGACTCAGCGCTACCCCCACCTTCACCCTCCAAGACCATCAACACCTCCTCATCCTCGGCCACACCTCACTTCAGCACCTCCTCCAGCCCAACCTTCTCCTGGCACTCCTTCGCGGCGAACACGTCATTGGCGTCGGCCACACGACCGCAGAAGTGCACGCACGCCTCATGCTTGCCCACCAGACCGGCCACCCCATTGCCCTGGCTATCCTCCAAGGACAAGAAAGCCTCGCGGCTCCCTTCGTCGAGGCCTTCCCTGGCTCAAGCCTCCTGACGGTTGACCCCGGCAGCATCCATGCGCCTCAGCCAGCTGTCTGGCCCGCGACAGGCCTCATCGAGTTCCTGGCAACCGGGAACCATCAGGCCCCCTTCGAGGTGCTACAGCGCTGGGCCCAGGACACCGCCTTTAGGTCCAGTCAGGAAACCTCCGCCCAAACCGTCCATCTGGCTCTCGCCCGCGCTGATGTCCCGCTCCCCTGGCTTCTCGCCACCCTAGAACTTGCCCGAGCCGCCCACACCCGCTTCCTCCTCACTCTCCCCGATCTCCACGCCGGCGCCACCTGCTACACCCCCACAGGCTTCCGCGACCTCCAACGTCACCTCGGCCTCCACCGGTAATGCTCCAGGTTTGACTTCAAGCGGCGTTGCGAGCGTTCGCCGATGACGTGAGTGTAGACCAGGGCGTAGCGTAGCCGAGCGCCGAATGACGGCGCTCG
>NZ_LMOM01000096.1 GCF_001424185.1 Deinococcus sp. Leaf326
AGAACGCAGCCCCGAGGCTGCGTTGCTGGTAAGCCGTGGGAGGGACGGCCAGCAGGCGGTCTGTCAGAATGCGGGCACGCTCCCAGAGAGGCTGTGACTTCAACACTCCCAGACTCTCGCGTCTGGGAGCGCTTTTTTCGTCTTATGCAGGTGCAACTCCTGAGGGGCACCCTGCTTCTCTCTCAACCGTCAACCAGCGTTAAGCCTGGCGAGAGTACGGCCCTGTCCATCACCCAGGACGTATTCCAAGAAGTCCTGACCGACGCCTGGATTATGCCACCTCTCCGATTTCGTGCTTGCACCACGGGGGCACATATGACGCTGACGTGTGGAGCGCCATCCGGACAGCGGAACTTGCGAAAGGTACGGTTACGGGTCAGGGCTATGAGCTCTTGATTCAGCCAGACTTCGCCTGAGCCGCAGCCTACGCTAGCCTGGGCGGGACCACACTGGAACTGGGCCAAATTGTGCCAAGACTGACATCTTGCAGTTTAGGTTTGGAGAGGAGAATACGCGTGCCGGAAGGCGTCGAGTGCGTTCAATTCCAGCAGGAGGGCCTGGCGGCGCACCTCAGGCAAACACGAGAACCGCACGGTTCTCGCCAGGTCGCCCCAGTTGGGCCAGGTGTCTGGGGGTCGCAGAGGCAAGTCAAGGTCCTCGATGTGGCACAGGAGAAAGGCGAGGCCGGAGAGGCACCACCAGCGTAATACGCCTTGTTTGCTGTGCTGGGCAAAGCGCTCGAGGCCAAATCGACCTTTGACAGTTTTGAAGAATGCTTCTATCCGCCAGCGCCGCTTTCCCAGTCGGGCAAGGTAGACGCCGCCCAGATCGAGGTTGGACATCACGAACCGCTGCTCCGGTTCTTTATTTCTGTACAACCAGACCCAGGACACGCACATGGTCTGGTGCAGCCCTTTGGGCTGTACCAGACTTCCCCGCACCATCAGGTCACGCACCTGTCGCCCATCGGAGAGGCGGCGGGCGCAGCGCACACCAATCACGATGTCCAGTCCAAGGGCCAAGACGCCCTGAATAAAGCCAGCACTCTCGAAGCCTCCGTCTGCATGCAGACGGGGGCGACGTTTTCCAGCAAGCAGTTCCTGGGGCACGGTCCGCAGCAGTTTCAAGGCCAGTTGTGCGGGGGACGGTGTGCCCTTCCCGCGCCACACCTGAAACGCCCACGGCAGCCGGAGCGTCCCACAGCACACGTACAGCACGACCAAATGCACTCCCCGAACACCGTGATACGTGTGCATCCAGCCGGCAAGTTCAGCGAACTTGCCGCTCTTTTCCAGACTGGTAAGATCCACGAGCAGATCCACCCGGGGCCGCTGGTGGGGTGCCCCCCGCCAGTGATCACGGAACGTCGCCAAAGCATGCTCGCGCATCACCCGGCAGAACTGTCGAGTGTTCCACGTGGAGTGATTCAGAAACCGACTGATGGCTGAGGGGGATTTCACCGTTGCCCGTGCGGGCAACGGTGTGCCTGACCCATCCAGCATGAGGTCGAGGAACACCTCGAACGAGGCACGGTGCTGCTTGCAGGTAAAGCAGGGCAGGATGTCAGAATACAGCTGTCTGGAACGCTGTCCTTTTGGGTTCACACCCCATTTTGGGGCCAAAAGTGCGTTCCAGACAGCTTTTTAAAAACTGCAAGATGTCAGAAGAGCCAAGAGGAGAGCTGATTTATACGAACTTGGTGAAACCAATTTCAAGCCCGATCTTGGCAGCCTCCAAGGAGTCCAAGCGTTCTAGGTATCTCAGGCCTGGAGCTGTGTGTCGCCTGATCTCTGTACCGCATA
>NZ_LMOM01000097.1 GCF_001424185.1 Deinococcus sp. Leaf326
ACTGGCGTGAGGATGGTGGTCTTGACGCCAGCCTCAATCCAGGAAGCAAAGGCCAGGGGATGGTTCGGGTAGTCGACACTGATGACTGTCGCCCCAGTCCTCACGACTAAGGCAGGCATAGGCGTAAGTGGTACGTGGAGATTCAAGACGAACCCCGGAAGCAGGGCCGTGACAGCTGGGTCCTGATCAAGATGACGGGCCAGCATCCCGTTTGCTGAGACTTCGATATACGTGGCCATGTCGAAGTGCAGGAGAGTCCGGGTCCGTGCGAGACCTGTACGGATAACTTCCTCCGGGGTCGCCAGCGCTTCGAGTTGCTGGGAAAACGCGTACAAGCCCAAGTCTATGGTTGCCGGATCTCCGGTGAGGGCCTGTTGCTGCTTTTCTCCGTACATTTGATGATCGGCGAGGGCGAACGCTCGTTCGAACTGCGTTGTCGTCTCGAAGACGGCGGTGCCAAACGAAAAGGCGCAAATGCCGGGAAGGACACTGGGGATCGCCTGTTGAACTGTGGTGAGGATCTTGCGCACCTCGTCCTGAGGGTGCCCTGGAAACAAGATGACAAACTCGTCCCCGCCCCAACGACACAACACGGTCTCGTCGGCCAGGTGTGCCTTGAGGTGTTGACTGATCGTCTGAAGGTACCGGTCTCCTTCACTGTGGCCATACTGGTCATTGATGACCTTGAGCTGATTGACATCCAGAACGGCCAGGACGACGGGTGCCGAGGGGAGGTGCAGCAGATCCTGCTGAAGGCCGAAACGGTTCAGGAACTCAGTTAAAGGATCGAGAATGGTGCGCTGATAGGCATGGCGTTGAGATGTTCTGAGCCTGAGATATGTTCCCAGGGCGAAGAGGGCACTGCTCATGACGGCTAACAAGGTGAGGAGCGAGATGAGCGCAGGCGAGAGCATAGGCACACCCCAGAGAGAGGTGGCGGCCATGCGGAGGAGAACGTAGCCGATGAGTCCAAAAAACAAGCTGAGGGGGAGCGTGGTTCGCCTTTGTCCTCGTAAGAATGAGGTAAAGGTCGAGATGCAGAACAAGATGACCATAAAGAGAAGCAGAGTCAGCAACTGGATGACTCCACCCCAGGTCAATTCGACTTGGGATGGAGGTCTAGAGGGAAAGGGAAGCGTGAGGAAACCTAACAGAAGGAACAGACCGAAAATCGTGAGGTCGAGCCCGCCTTGGCGCCAGTGCGCTGTGAAATTGAAGCCAGGAATCACGAGGAAAGCCGGGGTAATTTCATAAGAAGGCGGCCATGGTTCGACTATAGGCCGAAAAAAAGCTGGAGGAGTTGCAGAGCTCCACGTCATGCTTCACAAAGTGACCATTGAGATTATTGGTGGTCTCTTAAATTGCTATTCGTCTCTGCGTCAAGCTGGTCTAATTGTTTCGAAGTTACAAAGAGAGCTAAAAGCGCGTTTCAGCAGTTAGTTTTTGTAATTTACAAGATGCCAAACGACACTCATTAGCAGACTCATCCCAAGGAGTTGCACTTCGTGTAGGACAAGGAATAGTCATGCTGGCCAAGAAATTCTGCGTTTTTTGTGAAGACAGGCAACATCCAGTTGAGGAAGTGACAATGAAAGCTGAGCACCCCAACTGACCAGTCATCTACTTCAGCCTACTGACCTACGTCCTACACTTAGGGATGACCGACCTTACCAATGACTCAGGAGTTGCACCTGCATAAGACGAAAAAAGCGCTCCCAGACGCGAGAGTCTGGGAGTGTCGAAGTCACAGCCTCTCTGGGAGCGTGCCCGCATTCT
>NZ_LMOM01000098.1 GCF_001424185.1 Deinococcus sp. Leaf326
TTCGGGAAGTCGAAGGCGGCGATCATCAACGAGGGACAGATCAAGCTGTCGTTCGCCGATGTGGCCGGCTGCGACGAGGCCAAGCAGGACCTGCAGGAAGTCGTCGACTTCCTGCGCCAGCCCGACAAATACCACCAGCTCGGTGCCCGCATTCCCCACGGCGTCCTCCTCGTCGGTCCCCCCGGCTCCGGCAAGACCCTGCTGGCCAAAGCCGTCGCCGGCGAGGCCAAGGTCCCCTACTTCTCCATCAGCGGCTCGGACTTCGTCGAGATGTTCGTCGGTGTCGGCGCCGCCCGCGTCCGCGACCTCTTCGAACAGGCGCGCAAAAGCGCGCCCTGCATCGTCTTCATCGACGAGATCGACGCCGTCGGCCGCAAACGCGGCATGAACCTCCAGGGCGGCAACGACGAGCGCGAGCAGACCCTCAACCAGCTGCTCGTCGAGATGGACGGCTTCTCCTCGGGGCAGGAGGTCATCATCCTCGCGGCGACCAACCGGCCCGACGTGCTCGACGCCGCGCTGCTGCGCCCGGGCCGCTTCGACCGTCAGGTGGTGGTGGATGCCCCCGACGTGCGGGGGCGTGAACAGATCCTGCGGATTCACGCGCGCAAGAAGCCGCTGGACGTGACGGTAGACCTCGGGGTAGTGGCGCGCCGGACGGCGGGGATGGTGGGGGCGGACCTGGAGAACCTGCTGAACGAGGCGGCGCTGGGGGCGGCGCGGGAGGGGAGGAGTCGGATCGTCGCGCGGGACGTGGACGAGGCGCGCGACCGGGTGCTGATGGGCCCCGAGCGGCGCTCGCTGGTGGTACGGGAAGCCGACCGCAAGGTCACGGCCTACCACGAGGTCGGCCACGCTCTCGCCGCTCAACTGTTCCGAGCAGATTGCTGCCCTCGTGCGCCAGCAGCGCGCCGTGCTGGCCGCGCTGCGCGAAGGCGTGATCGCCGTGAGCTCACGACGTGGCCGGCGGCGAGACGGNCGACCGGGTGCTGATGGGCCCCGAGCGGCGCTCGCTGGTGGTACGGGAAGCCGACCGCAAGGTCACGGCCTACCACGAGGTCGGCCACGCTCTCGCCGCCCAACTGTTGCCGCATTCGGACAAGGCCCACAAACTCACGGTCGTGCCGCGCGGCCGCAGCCTCGGCTCGGCGCTGTACACCCCGGAAGACCGGATGCACCACACCCGCTCGGCGCTGCTCGACCGCATCTGCGTGGCGCTTGCGGGCCACGCCGCCGAGGAGATCGTGTACGGCGAGGTCACGACCGGCGCGGCGAACGACTTTCAGCAGGCCACGGGTATCGCGCGGCGCATGATCACCGAGTGGGGCATGTCAGGAGTCGGGCAGCTCGCGCTGGCGCAGGACAACGGCAATTATCTGGGCTTCGGGCCGCAGGCCGCGCCCTACAGCGACCACACCGCCGCGCAGATCGACGCCGAGCTCGGCCGCATCCTGAACGGCGAATACGCGCGCGCCGTCGCGCTGCTGGGCGAGCACGTGCACGTGCTTCACCGCCTCACCGACGCCCTGATCGCCCGCGAGAGCCTGAGCGGCGAGGACGTGCAACTGGCCCTGGCCGGCGGGCTGCTCGACAAGCCGAGCACCCCCGACCGCGAGGACGACGATCCACCCGCGCCGGTGGGCCTGCAACCCACCCCGGCCTAGGCCGGCTGGCCCCCACCTTCCAACTTCTGCTCAAGGCCGCTCCCACCCGCGCCGGACCCTGCCTCCCTACCCTGAGGCATGGTCCGGTTCCTGCAGGTGGTGACGACTCTGGCGCTTCTCGCGGCAGGGGGGTCGTCCGGGCAGGACGCCGCGCCCCTCCCCAGTGCGTTGCCCCGCCCCCTCACGTTGAACGTCGCGCCGACCCCCGCCGCCGCCTTTCCGGTCCCCGACCTGCGGGTCCGGGTTCACGGGGGTGCGCTGCTGGGCCGCGCCCTGGACGGCGGGATCCGGGTCTGGCAGGGCGTTCCCTACGCGGCTCCCCCGACCGGCGAGCGGCGCTGGCAGCCCCCGCAGCCGCCCGCGCCCTGGACGGGCCTGCGCGCCGCGACCGCACTGGGCGACGTGTGCCCGCAGCCCCTGTCGCAGATGCCCGGCGACGGCCGCAGTGGCGTGCGTGGCGCCGAGGACTGCCTGTTTCTCAACGTCTACGCGCCGCCCCTGCCCACCGCCGGACGGGCGACTCGCACGCCAGTCATGGTCTGGCTTCACGGTGGGTCGTTCCGCAGCGGTGCGGGCAGTGACTACGCGGCCGAAGTCCTCGCCCGCGAGCAGGGCGTGACCGTCGTGACCCTCAACTACCGCCTGGGAGCCCTGGGGTTCCTGGCGGCCCCGGCCCTGGCGGACGGAACGGGCGGCAGCGGCAACTACGGCCTGATGGACCAGCAGGAGGCCCTGCGCTGGGTACGCCGCAACATTGCCGCCTTCGGGGGCGACCCGCGCAACGTCACGGTGTTCGGCGAGTCGGCCGGGGCCATGAGCATCTGTGCGCAGCTCGCCTCACCTCTGTCGCGCGGGCTGTTCGACCGCGCAATTCTCCAGAGCGGGCCATGTACGCCGCAGGGCATCACCACCCCCCTGAGCAGCGCGCTGACCACCGGCAGTGCCTACGCCCGTGCGCTGGGCTGCGCGCCGCAGGACGCCGCCTGCCTGCGCGCCGTGCCGGCTGCCCGGTTGCTGGACGTGCCCGTGCCCGGCAGCCGGGTGCCCGGCGCGGTCGAGCTGGGCATCGTATCGGGGGACCGCGCGCTGCCCCGGCCCCCCGCCGAGGTGTTCGCGGCGGGCGCGGGCCTGCGGGTACCGGTGCTGCTGGGCACCAACCGGGACGAGGGCACGCTGTTCGTGGCCCCAGTAGCGGGCGCCGGACAGGACCTGCCGCTGTGGCAGTTCTGGGCCGTGGTGGCGCTGCTTGAGCGCTGGGACGCGCCGCGCGCCCTCGCCAGCTACCCGGCGGCCGGCGGCACGGTGGGGAACGCGGCCGCCGCCCTGGTCACCGACAGCATCTTCGCCTGCCCGACCAGCGACCTCGCCGCCGACCTCGCGCGGACAGGGCCGGTGTATACCTACGAGTTCCGCGATCCCGCGCCTCCGCTGGAGCTGTCTCCGACCGCCAGCGTGCCGCGTTACGGCGCCTCGCACGCCTCGGAGCTCGTCAGCGTGTTCGGCACGCGCCTCGCCGGGTTGGCCGATCCCGCGCAGTTCACCGCCCCGCAGGCCGAACTCGCCCGCACCCTGCGGACCTACTGGGCCAACTTCGCGCGCCGGGGCGATCCCAACGGACCGGGGCTGGCCCCCTGGGCCCCCTACGACGCCGATACGGGCCGGGTAATGGGCCTTGCCCCCGGGGCCACCGCCGAGTTCACAGGGTTTCGTCAGGACCACCGCTGCGGCCTGTGGGACCGCCTCGCCGTCCGCTGAGCGCAGACGCACACGGCGCGGCGGGTTCTTGGTGGCTCCTCTCCCCTGCCGGCTCAGGTTTTCCTCAAGGCGTGCGGACGCCGGCCGGGCCAGCGCCTCATGGCCTTACGGGGCGCGCCCGTATAGTGGGAGGGCCTCTTTTCGCCCCGCCCCCGCCCCCAAGGAGTCTGCCCCCGTTGCCTGCGCTGTCCCTCGGCCCCGTCAGCCCCCGTGACCTGCTCGATATCCTGCTGGTCACGACACTGGTGTACCAGGGCTACAAGCTGGTCGTGGGGACCCGCGCGGTGAACGTGCTGCGCGGCATCCTGATCTTTGCGGGCGTGTGGGGCGCGGCGCAGATCCTGGGCCTCGTTACCCTCAGTACCCTGCTTGGGCGTGCGGGGACCGTGGGACTCTTTGCCCTGGTCATCCTCTTTCAGCCCGAGCTGCGCGCCGCGCTGGAACGGGTGGGGCGCCCACGCGGCCGCGAGGCCCAGAGCGGAGCGGCGTTGCAGGACCTCGCCCGCGCCCTCGAACGCCTCGCCGAGCGCAAGGTGGGCGCCCTGGTCGCCATCGAGCGCAGCACGCCGCTGGGCGAATACGCCGCGACCGGCGTGCGGCTCGACGCGGTGGTCAGCGCGCCCTTCCTGGAGGCGCTGTTTGCCCGCAACGCGCCCCTGCACGACGGAGGCGTCATCCTGCAGGGCTCGCGGGTGGTGGCGGCGGGCTGCCTCTTTCCGCTGCAGCAGAGCGACGGCACATACCGCCGTTACGGCACCCGCCACCGCGCGGCTATCGGGCTGTCGGAACTGACCGACGCCGTGGTGTTGATCGCCAGTGAGGAACGCGGCAGCATCCGCATCGCACTGGGAGGGCGCCTGGGACCGGACCTCAACGGCAGTGAGCTGCGCGAGCAGCTGCGCACCCTGGTCTACGACTACGGCGGTCCGGGCTACGTGTCCAGCCCGGCGCCGGATACGGGGCGCGGCCCGTGAGCGGCCCCGGCCACCTGCCCGAGAAGGTGCGGCGCTGGCTGCGCCCGGCCTACGTCTGGCGCCGCCTGACCCACAACCTGCTGCCCAAACTCACGGCGCTGGTGGTCGCCTCGGTGCTGTGGTACGTGACGACCGGCGACCGGCGAGCCAACGTCGAGCAGGGTTTCGACGTGCCGGTGACGGTGCGCGACACCACTGGGGGCGACGAGCGCCGCGCCGTCGCCTCACTCAATCCGGACACCGTCCGCGTGACGCTCTCGGGCCGCCCGGAGCGCCTGAGCGAGCTGCGCGGCGCGAACATCGAGGCGGTCGTGGACGTAACCGGCGTCCCCGAGGGCGGCTTCAACCGCCCCGTGACGGTCACGGTGCCGGCCGACACCACCCTGACCCGCCGCAGCCCCGAGCGGGTGCAGGGCTCGGTCGAGACGCAGCTCGCGCGCACGGTCACGGTCACGGCGAGTGTCACGGCCCCCCAGGACAGCAGCCTGCCGCGCTACTCGACCTCGCCGGCCGACGTGACCCTGAGCGGCCCGAGCCGCGCCGTAGCCACCGTGACCCGGGTCGTGACCACCCCGACCGGGCTGCAACCAGGCGAGTCCCGCGAGGTGCGGCTGCTGGCCCTCGACGAGCGTGGTCTGCCGGTCGAGAGCGTGCAGACCCGGCCCACCAGCGTCACGCTGCGCCGGCAGGACCGGGGCGAGGTTCCGCTCAAGACCCTGCGGGTTACGCTGGCCGGCCCGCCCACCGGGCTACGGGTCGCCTCGGCCACCCTGGAACCGGCCAATGTGCGGGTGGTGGCCTCGCCGGCCCTGCTTGCCCGGCTGCGCGAGGTCGTGGGCCGCGTGACCTACCGCCCCGGCACCTACAGCGTCCCTGTCCAACTCGACCTTCCAGGCGGTGCCCAGGCGCTCGATACAGTCAACGTGCGGCTGGTCGTAGAAACGGCAGCGAGCAGTTCACCGTCAAACTGACAGAAGCCTTCGTCCTACAGCTGTGGGATGAATGAGAATCTGTTCAAGGAGTTTTTCAACCAAACCGAGAGCTGTCCTCAGACCTAGAAAGACTGACCTTATGGAATCAGTTCCATGACCAGTGCGGTCTGTGCAGGCTGGGGGGCGGCCTTATACTGACGATCATGTGGTCCGGAAAGGCTTGTCACTCCGCATGAACGTCGCGCTCCGGCTGCCTGCTGCCTGGCCCGCGCTGGGCGCCTGGGAAGCCCGTGTCCGGCTCATGGTCCGGCCCCGGCGCTTCGAGCACGTGCAGCGCGTCGCCACCCTGGCGCGGCAGATCGCCGTCGCCAACCACCTGAGCGCCCAGCAGATCGAGCAGGCCTACGCCGCCGGCATCCTGCACGACATCGCCCGCGACCTGCCCGACGCCGAGCTGCTGCGCCTCGCGCCGCCCGAATGCGACATCGACGCTCTGCATCCGCTGGCGCTGCACGGCCGCGCGGCCCGGACCCTCCTCGAACACTGGGGCTACCGCGACGCGGTGGTCTTGGAGGCCGTCGAGGACCATACGACCGGCCCACGCGGGGGCAACCCGGTGGCGGCGTGCGTCTATATCGCCGACGTCTCCGAACCGGGCCGGGGGGTGAATGACGATATCCGTGAGCTGGCGCTGCACGACCTGGGTGCAGCCCTGAACCGCGCGATCGTCTCGAAGGTCACCTACCTGCAGGGCCGGGGGATCACAGTGCACCCACGGACCATGACGGCCTACCAGGCGCTGGAGCCGGGAAGCAGCGCGGCGCCCACGTCCGTCGAGAATGCCCAGACGGCGTCTGGTACGACCATCCGCTTTCCGGCGCCCTCCCGGTTCTGAGGTTGCGGACGCCGCTCACCGCTTCTCGGGAAGCCCGGCGACGTTTGCCCCGGTTCCCCTGCGCTAAGGTGCCAGACCACGTTGACCCACTCTGATCCCCTGCCCCCCACCCCCCGCGCTGCTGCGCGCCGCGCCAACTCGCTGCTGCGCGCGGCGCAGGCGTTCGGGCTGAGCCTGTCGGCCCTGACCCTGGGCGGCTTCGCGCTGCTGGGCGCGCCCGGCACGGCGGCGCCCGTCACCACGTTGCCGGGCCAGGCGCCGCAGTTCACGGTCCTGCTTGCCGGACGCGACGTGATCTACTGCTACTACCGCCAGCCGTGCAGGAACCAGGATCAGCGCACCGGCCTGGTCCAGACCCCCAACACCGACACCCTGATGCTCGTCAAGGTGAGCGGAGACCGGGTGGACGTCCTGAACATTCCGCGCGATACGACGGTCGGCGAGTTCAGCTGGCGCCAGTCGGCCGCCGCCCAGAAGGTGAACAGCAAATACTGGTCTGGCGGCCCCGAGGCCCTGACCCGCGCGGTCGAGGAGATCACCGGGGAGCGGGTGGATTCCTACGTCGTCGTGCGGACCGACTATGTGGCGCGGGTCATCGACGCGCTCGGGGGTCTGGACGTGACGGTGCCCGAGCCGGGTATCGAGTGGGTGGATCAGGCGGCGGGCGTGAATCTCAAGCTCACGCCGGGCAACCACCACCTCGGAGGCGACCAAGCGGTGCTATTCCTGCGGGTACGCAAGGGCTTCGGGGACGACTACGGCCGCATCGACCATCAGAAGCAGGCCCTGACCCAGCTCGCCGCCCGCCTCAAGTCGCCCCAGGGCCTCGTCGCGCTGCCGACCATCCTGGGCGGGGTGGGCAACGGCGTCGAGACCAACGTGGACCCGAACCTGCTGCCCTCGCTGCTGCCGCACCTGTCGGCCATGCGGCTGCGCTTCGCCACGCTGCCCACCGACACCATCCGGGGCAGCTTCAATCTCGCGCCCGACCGCGAGCGGCTGGCCCAGGTGTGGGGCGCGGCTCCAGTCCGTACCGGGCAGGACGTGGCGGGCACGGCCCGTCCGGCGCCCGTCCGGGTTACTATTCAGGATGCCAGCGGCGCCGACCTCGGCGAAGCACTGGCCCGCGCCCTGAAGGTGCTGGGCTACGCACAGGTGCAGGTGCAGCGTGCGCCGGCCAGCAGCGTGAGCAGTCAGGTGTTTACCCAGCAGGACGTGGGGGCCGCCGAGACCCTCGCCGACCTGCTGGGCCTGCCGCGTCTCCAGGGCGAGCGCTTTCCCGTCGCGCCCGGCGAAGTGGGCATCTTGCTGGGCGCCGACGCCGCGCAGCAGCTCGCCGGTCTGCGTGCCTATCAGACCCCAACCACCCCGACCCCCGTCCCCATCCAGACCCCCACGCCGGAGACCCCATGACCACAGATTCCCAGACCCGACAGCAACTGCGCGCCATTGTGGACGCCGCGCGCGAGCGCCGCGCCGAAGACGTGACCGTCCTCGACCTGACGGGCGTAAGCAGCACCCTCGACTACTTCATCATCTGCACCGCCACGGCCGGACTACAGCTCAGCGCCGTGCAGGAAAACGTCCGCCAGAAGGCGCAGGAGGCCGGTCTGCCGCGCCCCAGCGTCGAAGGCCCCAGCGAACGCTGGCTGCTGATGGCCTTCGGCGGCAGCATCGTCGTGCACATCATGACCAAGGATGCCCGCGAGTACTACGACCTCGAAGGCCTGTGGAGCGACGCCGGGCGCATTGAGTTCCCTGAAGCGCCACGCGCAGAGTAAGACTCGGCGTAACCGCGGAGGTGGCGGGCGTTCCCTGACGGGGAGCGGCTCGCCACCTCCTTTTGGTAGCGGGCGCGCAAAGGTGGCGCGGGGGGCTGACACCCGGCTGACAGCGCGGGTCAGAATGAGGGCAATGAGCCATGTGGTCGTGATCGAGGATGAGGGCACCGTCCGGGATGTGCTGCGCTTTCATCTGGAGCGGGCCGGGCTGCGCGTCTCGGCCTTCGGAAGTACCCGTGAGGCCCAGGACGCGCTGACCGCAGCCGACGTGTTGGTGCTCGACTGGATGCTGCCCGGAGAGAGCGGCCTGGGCTTCCTGCGCCGGCTGCGCGCCGACCAGGAACTGCGCCGGCTGCCGGTGCTCATGCTCACCGCCCGCGCCGCCGAAGCCGAGCGGGTCGAAGGCCTGGAGACGGGCGCCGACGACTACCTGACCAAGCCCTTCTCAGCCGCCGAGCTCGTGGCCCGCGTGCGCGCCCTGCTGCGCCGCTCGCAGCCCGACGCCCCGCAGCACCTGGGCAACGGGCCCCTGAACATCGACCTCGCGGCGGCCGAGGCGCGCATGGACGGGCGTCGCCTGAACCTCACGCGGCGCGAGTTCGACCTGCTGGCCTTCCTGACCCAGCACGCCGGGCGGGTGTACTCGCGCACCGAACTGCTCGACCGGGTCTGGGGCGCGGATTTCCTGGGCGGCGAGCGCACGGTGGACCAGCACGTCACGCAGCTTCGGGCGCACCTGGGCGACGATCCGGGCCAGCCCGACTTTCTGGAGACGGTGCGCGGCAAGGGCTACCGCATGCGCCCCCGCACGGCCGAGCGCGCCGAATCCGGGCGCACCCTGCCCGACCGGGCTGAGTCGGCATGACCGCCCAGCCGAACGTCCCGCTGCCCCCTGCCTCCGCGCCGGGCGCCTGGATGGACGCGCTGCCCCAGGCAGTGCTGCTCACCGAGCGCGGCCTAGTCACGCGCCTGAACGCCGCCGCCGTGCGGCTGTGGGGCGTACCCCAGGAGCGCGCCGCCGGGCGTCCGGTGCTGGAGGTCGTGCGCCGTCACACCCTGGAAACGCTGCTGGAGCGCGGCGGCGAGCTCGAGCTGGAAGCGGGCGGGCGCACCCTGCGCTGCACTGCCACCCGCGACAGAGACGGCTCGGCCCTCATCGTCGAGGACGTCACCGAGCACCGCCGCCGCGAGGCGGAGCTTAGAGAGGCGACGGCCGTCCTGTCGCACGAGTTCCGCACGCCCGTCGCCGCGCTGCGCGGGGTGCTCGAAGCCCTGGAATACGACATGCCCACCGACCTCGCGCAGAACTTCGTGCGGCAGGGGCTTCAGGAGACCGAGCGGCTCGCCCGGCTGGTCGAGGACCTCGCGGTGGGATTCCGGCCCACCCGCGCGCGCACCCTAGCCCTCGCCGAGGCCTTTGCGCGCGCCGAGCGGCTGCTGGGCAGCGAACTCTCGGCGCGGCAGGCCAGCCTGAGCTTCGGGCAGGACTACCTCGTGCGGGCGGACCCCGACAAGCTGCTGCAGGTGCTGCTCAATCTCGTCGAGAACGCCCTGAAGTACGGTCCGGCCGGGCAGCCGGTGGGGGTCGTGACCACCCTGCGCGGCACCTGGGTCGAGGTCTGCGTGCTCGACCGGGGCGCGCCGCTGACCGACACGGACAACCTGTTCCGGGCACACACGCGTGGGCGCGCAGCCACCGGCCAGGGCAGCGGTATGGGGCTGTATATCGTGCGCAGCATCGTGCAGGGCTGGGGCGGCCAGGTCTGGGTCGAGCGCCAGGGCGAGCACAACGCCTTCTGCTTTACGCTGCCGGGCGTGGCGGGCATCGGTGAGCCGCGCTGAGCTATCTCCTCTACCCCCACCGCGTCCTGACCGCAGCCTGACCATTCCCTGACCTGCCGAGTGCTACGGTGCCCCGAGGTTACAAGCATGCGTGAGACCCTGGAAAATGACCTGAGAGCCGTCCTGAACGGCGCCCTGAATATGCTCGGCACCGTCGAGCAGATGCTGCCGGTGGCGGCCGACGTGCTGCTGCGCGAACAGGCCGACCGCCTGGACGAGATCCGCTCGCTTGACCGCGAGGTCGACGCCCAGGAAGCCGCGCTGGAGGCCGAGTGCCTGCGCATCATCGCGCTGCACCAGCCGGTGGCGCGCGACCTGCGGCTCGTGGCCCTGATTCTCAAGAGCCTGTCGGACATCGAGCGCATGGGCGACTACGCCGTGCATGTGGCCGAGGACGGCGCCGAGCTGGCCCAGGCCCCGGCCCTCAAGCGTTACGTCAACTTGGGGCGGATGCTCGAACGCCTGGGCGAGATGAGCCAGAACCTGCGCACGGCCCTGGCCGACCGCGACGTGACCCGCGCCGAGCAGACCACCGTGATGGACGACGAGGTCGACGAGCTGTACGAGCAGATCCAGCGTGAACTCGTGACCTACATGCTCGAGGACCCGCGCAACATCTCCAAGGCGCTGACGCTGATGCGGGTGGGCCGCAGCCTGGAGCGCATCGGCGACCACATGGAAAACGTCTCCGAGCGCGTGCGCTACTGGGTCACGGGCGCGCGCGACTGAGCGCGGCGGGCCGGCTCTGGGCTGGTCCCCTGACCCTTCCCTGGACCCTGCGGGCTATCCTGGCGTCATGAACCTCGTCGGTCAACTGGCCCCCGACTTCACCCTGCCCGCCTCGACGGGGCAGACCATCACCCTGAGCAGCTACCGGGGGCACAGCGCGGTCGTGCTGGTGTTCTATCCGCTCGATTTCAGTCCGGTGTGCAGCATGCAGCTTCCCGAGTATTCGGGGCGCCAGGACGACTTCGCCGAGGCGGGGGCGACGGTGCTGGGCATCAACCGTGACAGCGTTCACGCGCACAAGGCCTGGGCCGCCGAGTACGGCATCGACGTGCCGCTGCTGGCCGACATGCGCCTGGACGTGGCGCGGCTCTACGGGGTCGCCATCGACGACCGCGGGATCAGTGGGCGCGCCGTATTCCTGATCGACAAGGGCGGCGTCGTCCGCTACGAACACGTCGAGGAGAAGACCAGCGACTACACCGTGCGCCCCGAAGCGGTCCTGGCACAGCTGCGGGCGCTGTAGGGTTCCTCTCAGGCCTCGCCGGCCCGGCGCACGAGCCGGCGCCCGGGCCACAGGTAGTACAGCTCGGTCAGCAGGAATACGGCGGCCCCCAGCCCGAACACACCCGCCTGGGAACCGAGCTGCCACGCCGCACCCCCCAGCAGCGGCCCCGCCGCGTAGCCCAGCGACTCGACCGCCATGACGGTTCCCCAGGCGGCGGCGCGGTGCTGCGGCGGCAGGGTGCGCGCCACCAGCCCGTTCCAGCCCGCCATGAAGGCCCCGTAGCCCACCCCCAGCAGCGGCGCGATGATCCATAGCCGCGCCCGGACCTCCTGGGGAGCAGACACGGCGACGAGGGCGAAGACGGCCGCGAGCAGCAGCAGCCCCGGCGTCAGCGCGCGCCGGGGATGAACCTGGTCGGCGAGGCGGCCCAGCACCCCCAGGCTCAGGGCGAAGGCCGCCGCTCCGATCAGTCCCGGCAACGCGAGGTCCCGCAGGCCCAGCCCCAGGTGCGCGAGCAGCGGATACAGCAGCGTGACGAGCAGCCCCGGCGCCAGCGTCTGCGCGAAGGCGGCGGGCAGCAGCACCGCGACCCGGCCCCACTCGCCGGGCAGCCGGAGGCGGGGCGCGGCCGGGGTCGGCCGCTCCGCAGCCGGGAGCGGACCTTCAGGCACGGGCAGGCGCAGGCGCCACAGGCCCAGGGCCAGCAGCAGGGCGAGCCCCTGCGCGCCCAGCAGCAGGGCCCAGCCCCCGCGGGAGCTGCCCTGCAACAGTGGCCCGACCAGCAGGACCCCCGCCAAGATGGCCGGCGCCACGCTGAGGTTACTGACCGCTAGCGCCCGCGCGGTGCGCCCCGGCCGGGCCAGGGCCTGCGAGACGCTCATCAGGCCGGGCCACAGCGTGCCGAACGCCAGACCCCACAGCGCACAGGCCAGCACTCCCCACCAGGCCGAGGGCCACAGCCGCGTCCCCAGCACCGTCAGCAGGCCCAGAAACGCGCCGAGCACGAGCACCCGGCCCAGCCCCCAGCGTTCGGAGACGAGGCCCATCGGTCCCTTGCCGACCGCGTCGGTGAGGTAATGCGCCCCGACCATCGCCCCGATCACGGCCGGCCCCAGCCCCAGCCCCGGCCCCAGCAGCGGCAGCGCCGCCACAAAAAAACCGGTGCGGACCAGCTCCGAGGCCAGCAGCAGCGCCAGAAGCTGGAGCATGGTCAGGGGACGGGTCCACAGCACCCGCCGAGTCTACCGGGCCGGGGCGGGTCCTCAGCCCTGCTTGCGGGTCGCGGGGGGCTCTTCCGGGCGGCCCCCGTCCGCGCGGCGCATGGCGGCCCAGTCCTCGTAGGCCAGGGCGGGCAACAGGGCGAAACTCCCGGCGAACAGCGTGGCGACCGCGCCCGGTACGCGCACGGCCGTCTTACCCTCCAGGACGAGGTACAGCGCACCCAGGGTACTCAGCGCCCCGATATCGGCGAACATCACGCGGGCGAAAGAACTGCGGCGCAGCGTGTCACGCATGCCGAATTCGCCCTCGCGGCGGCGGCCGAGGACGGCAGTCAGGACGAGCATCGCCAGAAGGGACAGCAGCAGCCGCAACCGTTCGGGACTGGGGCGGCGGTAGGCGTCGAGGGGAGGCATGGGTCAGCTTAGGGGGCCGGGCGCACGCTGTGAGGTGCAGCGCGTACAGACTGCGCAAACGAGAGGTGCCCGGCGAAGTCTCCCCCGCCGGGCACCTCTGGACTGGCCGTGCTCAGAGATCCAGACGAATCAGGAACCGGCCGCAGGACGGGCACTTCACCGGGGGCAGCTTGCCCTGGGCAGCCTTCTGCTGAATGTTGACCGGCAGCATCACGTTGCAGGCCGAGCAGCGCCCGCCCTTGACCTCCGAGACGCCCACGCCCTTCTTGGCCCTGCGGATCATGTCGTATTCGCGCACGGTGCGGGCGTCGAGACCGCCGACCAGCTCGGCACGCTCCTGGCGGGTACCCTCGCCCTGGGCGCGCAGGTCCTCGACACGCTGCTCATCGGCAGTTTCCAGGCTGCTCAGGCTGGGACGCAGGGCGCGGTGCTCGGCGCGCAGGCTGGTGGCCCGGTCTCCGAGTTCCTGCTGGCGTCCGCGCAGCGGCGCGAGGTCTTCCTCCATCTCCTCGGCGCGCTCCTGAAGCATCTGGATGCGGCTGCCGTACTGGCTCTGGGCGCGGGCGTCGAAGGCGTTCTTGTCCTGCTCCTCCTGGGCGCGCTTGATCTGCTCGCGGGTGCCAGCGAGATCCTGCTCCTGGGCGCGGAGTTTTTTCTCGACACCCTCCAGTGAGATTTCGGTGTCTTCCAGTTCGTTGTTCAGGCGGTCCTGCTCGGCGCGGGCGGCGCGCAGGTCCGCCGGAATGTTGCCTTCCTCGTCTCGCAGGCGGTCAAGGTTCAGGTCGAGTTCCTGAACACGGTGCAGACGTTGAAGGGGTCCGGTCTCGCTCATCACCTGGCAGTCTAACGCGCTCCGGCCTCGGCGGGGCCGCGCGGCGCACGCATGGCCGGACGGTAAAGCCCCAGATAGATCGCCACGAGGCTCAGGGCGTACATCGCCAGGGTCCAGGCGAACAGGGCGTTAAAGGCCGTCCCGAAGGGCAGCGCGCCGCGCACCACACCCGAGAGCAGGCTGCTGACCGCCCAGCCGGTATCCCAGGCCAGGGTGTTGACGGCCGAGTACATCGGCCGGTCCTCCTCGGGCAGCGCCGACATGGCGTAGGCGCTGTACACCGGTCCCGCCGCGTTCATCAGCGCGCCGCGCGTGAACAGCGCCGCTGTGACCATCCATAGTGAGGGCGCGAACCCCAGCATCGCCAGGAAGGGCAGACTGCTCGCCTGCACCAGCAACACGGCCTGGAGCGGCCCCAGTCGCCGCACGAGGAGGGGTTGCAGCAGGGCCGTGGCCGCCGTCGCCAGACTGGCCCAGGCGAACAGCGTGCCCAGCCCCGAGTAGCTGATGCCGAACTTGCCCTCAATGTAGATGTTCAGGAAGGGAATGGTGGCGCCGGCTCCCAGCCCCACGAGCACGTTCGGCGCCACCAGCCGGGCCATCGTGCCCTTGTCGCGCACCGCCAGCGAGCGCCCCGGCGGGCGGGGGGCCCCCGTGGGTTTCAGGGCCAGAACGGGCAGCAGCCCGGCGAGCTGCAGGGCGGAAGCGACCAGCAGGGCGGCGCGCAGAGCGCCCAGACCGTCCGGCGCCGTGTCGGTCGCGGCGGCGTACAGCTCGGGCACGCGGCCCCCCAGCAGGTTGCCCACGAAACCCGCGCCGGTCATCAGGGCGCTCTGCACGCTGAACAGGGTCATGCGCGAGCGTTCGTCGCTGTTGTTCGCCATGAAGGGGCCGCCCGCGACCACGCTCAGGGCCGCGCCCGCCCCCTGCACGATCGCCCCGACGATGGCGAGGCCCGCTCCCCCCGCCAGGGCCAGCAGCACCAGCCCGACGAGGCTCAGCAGCGCCCCGAGCTTGAGGGTATGCGCGTTGCTGATGCGCCGGGCCAGCGCCACTGCCGGCAGGCTCAGGGCCGCCAGGGTCAGGGCGGGCAGCGCGTTGATGAGGCCTTGCCACTCGGCCCCCAGTCCCAGCGACCGCAGGTAGAAGTTGAGAAACAGCGCCGTGAACGCCTGCGCCAGCCCGAAGCTGAACGCCGACGTAAGGTACAGCCAGAGCTGGCGTGAGAACCGCCAGGTCATGCGGGCCGCGCCGGGGCAGGCAGCCCCACCCCGATCTGCGGGCAGTAAGGCAGCAGGGCGCACTCGCCGCACAGCGGCCGGCGCGCGGCGCACACCCGGCGCCCGTGCAGGATCAGCGCGTGGTGCAAGAAGACCCAGCGCTCTTTCGGAAAGAGCCGCTCCAGGTCGGCCTCCACCCGGTCGGGATTGGTCTGGGCGCTCAGGCCCAGGCGCCGGGCGAGGCGGCCCACGTGGGTATCCACGGCGATCGCCGGATAACCGTAGGCGTTGCTGAGGACCACGTTGGCGGTCTTGCGCCCCGCGCCGGGCAGGGCGACCACCGCCGCGAAGTCGTTCGGCACCTCGCCGCCGTGCCGCTCGACGAGTAGCCGGGCCAGGGCGGCGAGGTGGCGTGCCTTGCCCCGGTACAGCCCGATCCGCCGGATATAGAGCTCGATGTCCTCCGGGGTGGCCGTGCTCAGGGCGTGGGCGTCGGGGTAGCGGCCAAAGAGGGCGGGGGTGGCGGCATTCACGCTCACGTCGGTCGCCTGAGCACTCAGGACCGTGGCGACGAGAAGCTCGAAGGGCGTGCGGTACTCCAGTTCGGTGCGGGCGTCCGGGTAGAGCGTTTCCAGGGCCGCGAGCACCTGGGGAGCGCGGGCCTTCGCGCCGGTGGGCAGGCGCGGCGCGGCAGTCTTGCGGGTCACGCCCCGCAGCCTAGAGCATCGGCCAAATGCCCGCTCCGGCGCTGTCCCGGCCTCACGGACCCCGCGCGCCCCGGAACCCCCCGCCCCCCGGCCCCGTACCTGGGAGCATGAGAGTCGTCTCGCTGATCTTCGGTATCCTGGCTGCCCTGGGCCTCGTCCTGGGCTTCTTGCCCCTGTTCGGATGGCTGAACTGGATCGTGGTACTGCCGCCCGCCCTGCTGGGACTGGTCTTCGGCGCCCTGAGCCGCGACCGCGGCGCCACCACCCTGAGCGCCGTCGTGACGGGCATCGCCCTGCTGCGGCTGTTCCTGGGCGGCGGGATCATCTGAGGGCGGACGGCGCGGGGCCGACTTGCGCGCCCGGCCCAGGTGCGCTACTCTGCTCAGGCCTGCGCAGCAGCCGGGCGAACGCGGGTTCTTAGCTCAGTTGGTAGAGCGGCGGTCTCCAAAACCGTAGGTCGAGGGTTCAAGTCCTTCAGGGCCCGCCAGAAATTTCCCCCACTTCACGGTGGGGGATTTCTTTTTGGGCCGGCACGCCCTGAGCTTCAGGTGACCGGCTCGGTCGACTCGCGCAACCAGCTCTGGAATTCGGGCAGGGCGCGGTCGAAGGGCAGCGCCACGATCTCGGGCACCTCGTAGGGATGCAGCGAGCGCACGCGGGCCTCCAGGGCCGGGTACTGCTCGCCGGTCGTCTTGATGAGCAGCAGGGTCTCGGGGTCCTCGGCGACCTCACCTTCCCAGCGGTAGATGCTCTGCACGCCGGGCAGCACGTTGACGCAGCCGGCCAGGCGCTCGCTGACCAGGGTACGTGCCAGCTCGTGCGCGCGCTCGGGCGGAACCGTGACCAGAACGACCAGTGACATGACGCCACAATAGCGGGCCAGCCCGGCGGCTCGCCCTGAGCCGGCCTTAGCGTTGCCTGTGGGACGCGCCGGCCAGAGGGTGACTCAGGGCAGGCGCACGAGTTCGCAGTTCTCGCCCCGGCCCGGCGTCCTGGCGGCGTCGGGCGCGATCAATACCGTCTCGGTCTTGCCCACGAACCCCTGACAGCGCGCGAGTTCCTGCAGGTAGGCCGGGTCGGCCGCCGAACGCTCGGCGGCCTGCAACACCGCCACGTCGCGCTCCAGGGCGGCGACGCGCACGCGGGTCTCGCGCGTCTCCCGGGTCCAGGTGACGCTGCGGTAGGCGGTGTTGCCGAGCTGAAAGGCGAGCTGCACAATCCCCAGACCCAACAGGAGACTCGCGGCGATCAAGGTGACGGGCAGGCGCTGCCACGCGCGCCAGCGGCCCCGCCAGCTGCCCCTGACGGCGACGGGACGGCCCGGAGACAGCGGTGAGGACGGGGGCGCGCGGTGGTCTTCCATTCGTTTCAGAAGATACGCCGCCCCTACACTGAGGGGCATGAGGACTCCTGACCCCGCCCCCCGCTCCCGCCCGGAGGAGGCGTTCGGGCGCCTGGACTGGCGCGCTCCCCACCGCGCCGGAATCCAGATGCGCTACGGCGATCTCGACACCATGGGGCACCTGAACAACGCCGTGTACGTGCAGTATCTCGAAACTTCGCGCGTGATCCTCATGACCGACCTCGGCGTGCCGCCCAGTCAGGACCGCTCGGTGATCGCCCGGCTGGAACTGGACTACCGGCACGAAATCCGCCCCGGCCAGACGGTGGTGGTCGAGACGCTGGTCGAGCGGATCGGCCACACCTCCTGGACCCTGGTCTCACGCGTGGTGGCCGACGGCGTGCCCTGCGCCTACGCCCGCACGGTGCAGGTGCGCGTCGACGCCGACCTGCGCCCGGTGCCCCTGGCCGGCGACCTGCGGGAGCGGCTCTCGGGGCTGCTGGCCCAGGAGACGGAACCCGTGGCCGGCGCGCCGGGCGGGGCATGAGCCGCGCGGCCTACGAGGACCGCGTGCTGTACCAGGGCGACCCCTGGGTCCGCCTGGACACCCTGCCCCGGCTGCTGGCCGAGGGTTGGCGGCGCACCCTGTCGGCAGGCGGGGTGGTCAGCGTGATCCGCACGCCCTTCCAGTGGGCGATGGCCAGCCCGGTCATCGAGATCGAGACGGGCGGCTACCTGGGCGACGTCGGGCTGTACGTCCCCGAGGTGCAACTTGCAGAAGCGCTGGCCCTGCTGGGCGAGTAGGCTGGCCCGCACGCTACAGTGAGGGTCTGAGCACGGCTGGAAGCGGTTCCTGACCGGGGAACCCCGGCACGGACACCACAGCGGCAGGGAGAGCAGGCGCGCCGCAGGCAGCGGCGGAGGACGGGAGGCGCAGTGACCATGACAGGACAGACGGCAGCGGAGCAGATCAGTATCGGCGTGGACGTGGGCGGCACCAAGATCGCCTGCGGGGTCCTGCGCGGCGAGCACCTTCTGGAGCGCCACGTGCAGCCCACGCCCGACACCGGCTGGGAAGGGGTCCTCGACGCCATCGCCGCGCAGGTGAAAGCCCTCCAGGCCGCGCAACCTGAGGCCCGCCTGATCGGGGTGGGGGTGCCGGGACCGCTGAACGCCGACCGCACCCGCGTCAAGTTCGCGCCCAACATCTACGGCTTTACCGACGTGCCGCTGGTCGACGGCCTGCGCGAGCGGCTGGGGCAGCGCATCATCCTGGAAAACGACGCCAAGGCCGCCGCCCTGGCCGAGGCCCACCTGGGCGCGGCGCGCGGCACCGAGAGCAGCGTGTACGTGACGGTCAGCACCGGCATCGGCGCGGGGCTGGTCCTGAACGGGCGACTGTGGCGCGGCCGCCACGGCATCGCGGGCGAGATCGGGCACATCACGGTGATGCCCGGCGGCCCCGTGAGCGGCGCGGGGCTGGACGGCGCGCTCGAGGCGGTCGCCAGCGGCACGGCCATCGCGCGCGACGCGAGCTACGCCCTGAACCGCGACGTGAGCACCGCCGAGGCCTTCTCGCTGGCCGAGCAGGGCCACCCAGCCGCGCGGCGCGTGGTCGCGCAGGCGCTGAGGCACATCGGCACGGCGCTGGCCGACCTGCAAAAGACCCTCGACCCCGAGGTGTTCGTGATCGGCGGGGGTGTCGCCAGCGTGGGCGACTACTTCTTCCAGGGCGTGCAGCGCGCCGCCGACGAATACTCGAAGGGCTTCGCGCCCGTCACCATCCGCCGCGCGCAGCTCGGCACCGACGCGGGCGTGATCGGTGCGGCACTCGCGGCGCGGCACGGCTGAACAGGGCTGGGGAGGCCGCCACCTGCGGGCCTCCCTACCTCTTTTACAGCCAGGCTTTCTTGCCCACCAGATACTCGCGCGCGAAGGCGTCATCGCTCTTGGTGAGGTAGATGATGCCCTCGACCAGGCCCAGCACGCCCAAAGCGAAGCTCAGGAGGCTGGCCAGGGGCAGGGTGATGAGAAAGCCCACTCCCAGCGTAATGATTCCCAGCAGGGTCGCCAGCACCCACACGCCGACGTTCAGGCCCAGCAGCACGGCGCCGGGACGGTTCATGCCCAGGTAGAACTTGTGTACGCCCAGGCTGCCCAGGAAGATCGCCAGCAGCCCCGCGATCAGCTTCTTCTGGGCCACGTCCCCGCCCGCGAGGCCGCCCACGTACGGAGCCACCGGACGGGCACCGTTCCACGCGTCCCGCGGCGGCTCCTGCGGCCACGCGCCGCGGGACGGCTCCGGCTCGGCATAGGTCGTTTCGGAGAAGGGGCGCCCGGTCGGAGGGGCGCTGGACGTGCGGGCCGGCCCCCCGGTCATGCGGCTCACCCAGGCGTCACTGGAAAAATCGTCGGGCCGGCCTGCACGGGTGGGCTCGGGAATCCGCAGATTTTCCGGGCCTTCCAGTGGGGTCCGCGGCGGCGCCGGGGGCGCCGGACGCTCCTTGCTCAGGTCGGGGCGGCCCGGGCCAGTCTGGGGCGCGGCGGCGGGAGCAGCCGAGGCCCCCAGCACCTCGTCCACCCACGAGGGCGCGTTGCCCTGGGGGGTCAGGTCCGGGTTGCCGGAGGGGTCGTCTCGCTTGGTCATGCTCCACAGTACGCGCCTGCGGGCGGGCGGGTTGCGTCGGCCAAAAGTGGGGCCGGGAAATCAGGGAGAGGCCCAAAGATACAGGCCGCGCCGGACGCAGAGGTCCGGGCGGCCTGGATACCTCCTGCCTACGCCCGTGCGCGGATCTCGTCGAGCGTGTCGCGCACGAGCAGGTCGCCGTCGCGGTACACCGTGCGCATCAGCGAGCCCGGAAAGTCGGTGTCGAAGGTGCGGTACTGCCGCGTGACGAGGCGCCCCCCCTCCTCGACGAGGTCGAGGACGCCGTCCTTGCTGCGTTTGCCAGGATCGGTCACGGGGTCCTTGTAGATACCCCGGTACTCGCCGTCGACGAGGCCCGCGCTGGCCTTGTAGGCGAAGCGCTGCGTGTCGCGGTCCACCTTCTGGAGCAGGGCGCCGCCCATGCCGAACGACACGTTCTCGGCGCTGTAGCCGTCCACCACGAGATTCTGGAGAATCTGCCCGATGGTCTGCTCGTCGATGCCGTCGCCCTGGATCACGCGGACGTGCCGCAGGACCTTGAAGCCCTTGCTGTTGGTGTCCGTGCCGTACTTGGCTGCCAGCGCGTGCACGGCGAGACGCACCATCGCAGGAGGGTCGCCGCTGTCCGGGCGTACAACGAGCGTCGCGCCGCTTTCCTCGACCTCACGACGCAGGGTCTCGCCCCAGTGCACGTTGATGGCGTATTTGAGGTCGTAGCTGTCGCTCACCACCGCGAATACCCCGCCGGGCTTGCCGAAGGTGCGCACCATGTTGCGGTAGGCGTCCACCTCGTGCTCCTTGCCCCAACTGGTGACGGTGCTGTGTTCGGCCGCCGGGATCGAGAACCCCGCAAGGTCGGCGCCGTAGTGGTTGCGGCCCACCCGCAGGGCTTCGAGGGTGTCTGTGCCCTGAAAGTTCACAAGATGGGCGAGAGCGCCCAGGCCCGCGCTCTCGCGGCTGCTCACGCCCCGGCTGCCAAAATCGTGCAGCTTGAAGGGCAGTTCCTCGGCGGCGCGGTCGCTCGTCTCCTCCAGCGCCTTGCCGATGATCTGGCGGATATGCCAGCTCTGGGTGCAGACCGTGATGGGGTACCACACCCGCATCAGCATCGTCTCGAACCAGCCGACGAGCCAGGGCAGCTCGGGATCAGTGTTCGTCACCGACATCAAGACGTTGTGGATAGGGACGAGCGAGCCTTCGGGCACCGCGCGGATTTCCAGCGGCAGCCGCCCGCCGTGTACGCGGACGACCCGCATCCAGCCGTCGTAGGGAAAGGGCTCGCCGTGCGCCTCGATCAGGGTGCGGGCCTCCTCGACCATCTCGGCCGTGACGCGGCGCGTCAGGTAGCGGTCCAGAATGTACTGGAGCCCGAAAAAGCGCGTGACCGGGTAGCGCCCGCCGCGCGACTCGAGGTAGCTGAACAGCCGCGTGGTGCCGGGGGGGTACTGCAGGAAGTGGCTGCTCTTGTAGCTATCGGTGTCGAGAATCAGGTTCTGGTCGGACAGGTGCGCACTCATGGCGGTCTCCTCCAGGGCGGCCCCTACAGGCAGGGCGTCCTTATGTCTCATAATCTAATTCTCTGTTTATGAGTCAGGTGAGACAAAAAGGGAGGAACGGCTGAAACCGTTCCCCTGGAGCCGCGCTGCTCAGTCGCGTTCGCGTTCGCGCTCGGCGTTGAGCTGGGCCTGAATCTGGGCCTGCCGCTGGCGCATGTAGTCCTGATGGAAGCGGCCCTCGTCGATGAGGTTGGTGCCCACCGTGAGCTGGCCGGTGGCGAGTTCACGCATGGCCTGGGTCACGAGGTTGTGGGTCCGCACGCGCTGCTCAACCGGCAGCACGCTGGGCGCGCCGCTGCGCAGTTGCAGGGCCCGCTTGGCCGTAACCACCGAGAGGCGGTACTTGCTGTCGGTCATCGAAAGCAACTTGTCGATATCTTTTTCTGCCATGTCTGTCTCCCCCGCGCCGCACTGGCCTCCTCATCTCCGGGACTGGACCGAGACCGGGGCGCATTTCAGCCACGCAGTCTACCGCCCACCGCCGGATCAGGGCAACTGTGAGGCGCACACTGCCGCGCGCGCGGCCCTCAGACCGTGTGGGTAGGGCCGGTAAAATTCACATCGTCACCCTCGGTGCGGGGAGGCCGGATGAGCAGGCGGTCCACACGCGGGCCGTCGATGTCCATGACCTCAATCTCCCAGCCCTCAATCTGGAGGGTGGTGCCCACGTGCGGAAACTCGCCCAGCAGATCGAGGACGTAGCCCGCCAGCGTGCTGAATTCCTCGCGCGGCAGTTCGGGCAGGGGCAGGTCCTCGCGCAGTTCGTGCATGGCCATGCTGCCGCCCACGAGGTAGCTGCCGTCGGCGCGGCGCACGATCCCTTCCTCGTCGGAAGTGTTCATCTCGACGCCGGCGAGCACCGAGAGCAGGTCGGTGATGCTCAGCAGACCCGTGAAGTCACCGTACTCGTCCACGATGACGGCCAGGCGGGCCTGCCCCTCGCCCTCAAGACGCTTCAGGGCGTCCTCAGCCCACGCCGATTCGGGAAGGTAGACGGCCGGGCGCACCAGATCGGCCAGCGATTCCCCGGTGTGCAGGGCGCGCAGCACATCAATGACGGCCACCTGCCCGACCACCTCGCCCTGTTCGTCGCGCACGAGGTAGCGGTCATGGTCCGAGGCGAGGACCGTATCCACGACCTCGGCCACCGACATCCGCACGTCAAGCGTGACCGCCTCCGAGCGCGGGGTCATGAGGTCGCGGACCCGGCGGTCGTTGAAGCGCAGCATGGCCCCGAAGCGGGCGTGCTCGGCCTCTTCCAGGCTGCCGCTGCGGGCGGCCTGAGACACCACGGCCTTGACGTCCTCCTCGGTGATGACCTCGGCGGACTCGCCCCGGACACCGATCAGGGCCAGCAACCCCCGCGAGGTGACGTCGAGCAGCCACACCACCGGCCGCGCCACCACCGAGAGCCCCGCAAAGAAAGGCGCCACCCGCGCCGCAAGGCTCTCGGGATTACGCAGCGCGATGTTCTTGGGCGCGAGTTCGCCCAGCACCAGCGACAGGAAGGTCACAAGTAGCACCACCGCGATGCTCGCCGCCGTGTCGGCCGCGTCCCCGAATACGGGACGCAGCAGCGGTTCGGCGTAGCGGGTCAGGCTGCCGCCCGCGAACACCGCGCTGATGGTGCCGATGAGGGTAATACCGATCTGCACGGTCGCCAGAAAGGCCCCCGGCCTATCGGCAAGGCGCACGGCCGCCGCCGCACCGCGCTCGCCCCGCGCCGCCGCCGCCTCCAGCCGGGAACGCCGCGCCGACACCACCCCCAGCTCGGACGCTGAAAAAAAGCCGTTGATCAGCAGCAGAAGGATGAGGATGCCGAACTCCAGCACGGGGTTGCCCACGGTTGGAGTGTACGGGAGGAAAGGGTCGGCCGGGCCTTTCTGAAGGACAGTTCAGTGTGGCCCCAGCCCGGAACGGGACAACCCGGCCGGAAAGACAAACAGATTGCCCGCAGGACGTATACTGCTCCGGTTATGCGGACGGTGACGGTTGGCACGCGGGGCTCGGCGCTCGCGCTCGCGCAGACGCGATGGGTCGTGGCGCGGCTCAAAGAGGAATGGCCGGAGACCGATTTCCGGATTCAGACCATCAGCACCAAGGGTGACCGCAGCCGCGAGAGCCTGGGGGCACTGGCCCAGAAAGGCGACAAGGGGTTCTGGGTCAAGGAGATCGAGGACGCCCTGCTGCAAAAGCAGGTCGACATCGCGGTGCATTCGCTCAAGGACCTCCCCACTGCGCAGCCCGACGGCCTCGAAGTGTCGTCCATTCCCAAGCGGGTGGACGCGCGCGACGTGCTCATCGGGCGTGAGGGCATGAAAAAGCTCGCGGACCTGCCCGAGGGCGCGCGCATCGGCACGAGCAGCGTGCGGCGCAAGGCCTTCCTGCGCGCCTACCGGCCCGACCTCGTGGTCAAGGACCTGCGCGGCAACATCGACACGCGGCTCGCGGCCATCGGCGGCGGAGAGTACGACGCGATCATCCTGGCGGCGGCGGGCCTCATCCGCACCGAGCAGCGCCACCGGATCGACGAGTTCGTGGCCCCCGACATCCTGCTGCCGGCCCCCGGCCAGGGCGCGCTGGCGCTGGAGACGCGCGCCGACGATGACCTGAACATCGAGGTGGTGTACGCGATTCACGACCACCTGACCGACGACCGCATCACCGCCGAGCGCGAGTTCCTGGCGGGGCTGGGCGCGGGCTGCATGGCCCCGGTGGGCGCGCACGCGACCATTAAGGGCGGCGTGCTGCTTCTGGAAGGCTGGGTCGGTGGGGTGGACGGCCGCAAGGTGATCCGCGCCGAGAGCAGCGGCGACGTGACCGAGTGCGCCGAACTGGGGGCCGAACTGGCCGCCGACATGCTCGCGCAGGGCGCGCAGGAGCTGATTGATGCCGCGCACAGCTGAGCCGCGTGGACGCGCGGGCCTGGGCCTCGCGCCCCTGAAGCCCGCCTTGGCCGGCCTGAACCTGTGCGCCGTGACCTGGGGCTTGGCCCTGCTGGCCGGCGCCGTCTGGCTGGGCGCGGGCCTGATGGAGCGCCCCGGCGAGCCGCTGGGCGAGGCTGTCCTGGCCGAGCTGCCGGTGACCCTGCTCGTGGTGCTGGGGGCGCTCATCGCCCTGGCGCCGCTGGGCGCGGCCTACCGCAAGCGCTGAGATGAGCACGGCAGCGCAGGACCCTGCACCCGGAGGCCAGCGGCGTCTGGCCGTCATCCATACCGGGGGCACCATCGCCAGCCGGCCCAGCCCCGACGGCAGCGGCGTGAAGCCGCAGGGTGCTCCCAGCGTGCCGGGCCTGCGGGACACGCATCTCAGCGAGTACCTGCCCTTCACGCTGCCCAGCCCGCACGTGACCCCGGCGCACATGCTGCGGCTCGCCCGGCTAATCGAGGAGATCGGCCCCGGCCACAACGGGATCGTGGTGACGCACGGCACCGACACGCTGGAGGAGACGGCGTACCTGCTGCATCTGGTGTTGCCCGCCGGCCTGCCCCCCGTGGTCCTGACCGGCAGCATGAGGCACGCCGGCGAGGTCTCGTGGGACGGCCCCGGCAATCTGCTTGACGCCGCGCTGGTGGCCCTGGACCCCCGGACGGCCGGGCGCGGGCCGCTTGTGGCCTTTGGCGGCGACCTATTCGACGCGCGCACCGTGACCAAGGTGCACACGAGCGCGGTGGACGCCTTCGGGGGCTCCCCCGGCCCCATCGGCCGCGCCGACCGCACCGGTGACGAGGCGAGCGGGTACGGCGCGCAGGTGCACTACTTCGCCACGCCCGAGCCGCGCCCGACCTACGCCCCGGCGGCGCTGGGCGCCCGCGTGGAGGTCCTATACGCCTACGCCGGCTGGCAGGGCGAGGGCTACGCCGAGGCCGCCGCGCGGGCCGACGGACTGGTCATCGCCGCGCTGGGCACCGGCAACCTGCCGCCCGAACTGCTGCCCCTGATTGAGGCGACAGAAAAGCCTGTAGTCATCGCCACGCGCACGCACACCGGCCCCATCCTGCCGGTGTACGGCTACGCGGGCGGCGGCGCGACCCTGGTGGCCGCCGGCGCCATCCCGGCCAGTTTCCTGAACGCCCACAAGGCGCGCCTGCTGCTGCTCGTGCTGCTGAGCCTGGGCATGGACCGGGAGGAAATCCGGGGCGTGTTCACAGGCGGGCGGTACTAGACCGGTGGGGAAGGAGGCGCAGGCGTGCACCGACCAGCGCCCCTCTTCCCGCTGAGACTCAGGGAATCAGTTCCTCCAGCCGGGCCACGCGCTCCCGCAGGGTCCCCAGGTCGGGGGCCACCACGTTGACGTGCCCCAGCTTGCGGCCGGCGCGCGGGGCCTTGTGGTACAGGTGGACATGCGTGCCGGGCAGCGCGTCTATGGCGGCCCACTGCGGCTCCCGGCCCTTCACACCGACCACGTTCACCATCGCGCAGGGCAGCAGCGGCCGCCAGTCGGCGAGCGGCAATCCCAGTACGGCCCGTACCTGGGCCTCGAACTGGCTCAGGCCGCCGCCGTCCTGCGTCAGGTGCCCGGAGTTGTGGACGCGCGGCGCGACCTCGTTCGCGAGCAACGTGCCGCCGGGCAGCAGGAAAAACTCGACGGTCAGCAGGCCCTCCAGCCCCCAGGCCTCGGCGATGGCGCGGGCAGCCTCGCGGGCCCGCGCCTCGGTGTCTTCCGGGCCCGTACTTTCGGGAACAGCAACCGGGTAGACGCTGGTGCGCAGGATGCCGTCCCGGTGCACGTTCTCGATGAGCGGCCCGAAAGCCAGCTCGCCGCCCGCCGTGCGCGCCACGCTCAGACTGACCTCGCGCTCGAAGGCCACCAGACCCTCCAGCACGCAGGACACGCGGCCCAGAGCGGCCCAGGCCTCGGCCAGCTCGCCCTGGGTAGACACGCGCGCCTGCCCCTTGCCGTCGTAGCCCAGCTCGGAGGTCTTGAGGATGCCCCGGCCGCCGACCCGCTCCAGCGCGCCGTCCAAGTCGGCTTCGGTCTCGACAGCCACGAACGGCGCGGTCTGGACCCCGGCCGCGCGCAGGGCTGCCTTCTCGCGGGCGCGGTGCTTGCTGCGCGCAAGCAACTCGCCGCCCGGGCGCACCGGCACGCGCCCCGACAGCGCGTCCAGGGCCGCGACCGGCACGTTCTCGAATTCCAGGGTCACGGCGTCGCATTCGGCCAGGGCGTCCAACCCGGCGGGGTCGGTGTAGGGGGCCTGGAGGTGATCGGCACACAGGCGTGCGGGGGCCTGCGGGTCGGGCTCCAGCACCCGCACCCGCACCCCCAGCGGCAGCGCCGCGAGCGCGAGCATCTGCGCCAGTTGCCCGCCGCCGAGGATGCCCAGGGTCGGGCCCGCGAACGTCTCGGCCTTTCCGGTAGGCGCGCTCACGCCTCGCCCGCCTGGGGGTGGCCGTCAAAATACGGCTCGTCCAGCACCGCCCGCGTCTGGGCCTGCCGGAAAGCCTCCAAGCGGCCCCGCACGCCGGGGTCGGTCGTGGCGAGCAGGGCCGCGGCGAACAGCGCGGCATTCTTGGCCCCCGCCTCCCCGATGGCGAACGTGGCGACCGGCACGCCGGCGGGCATCTGCACGATGCTCAGGAGCGAGTCCTGGCCGCTCAGGGCGCGCGACTGCACCGGCACGCCCAGCACCGGCACGCGCGTGAAGGCCGCGAGCATCCCCGGCAGGTGGGCCGCGCCGCCCGCCCCGGCGATGACGCAGCTCAGGTTCAGGCGTTCGGCCCGCGCGGCGTAGCTGGCGAGCAGCTCCGGCGTGCGGTGGGCCGACAGCACCCGGACCTCGTAGGGCACGCCCAACTCGCCCAGCACCTTCAGTGCCCCTTCCATCGTCGCGAAATCGCTGCGCGATCCCATCACCACGCCCACGCGGGGCGGCTGCACGTCGTTCGTCACGCCCCGCATGGTAGTGGGTTGTAGGAAGGAGGGAGTGGGGAGGGGGCGACAGCCGATCCGTTGGCCCTCTGGCCCGCCGCCCTCCCTTTCCCTGCCCTCCTACTCCCCGAGGATGTCCCGCGCGATCTGCGCCAGCGCCCCGCGCGCGCCCATGCGCTCCTGGCCCTGGGCGCGGGCGAAGGCGAGGCGGCGACTGTCCTGCAACAGCGCCCGCACGGCAGCGGCAACGGCCTGCGGGTCGGGGGCGCTGAGGGTCAGGGCCGCGCCGAGCAGCCGGGCCTGCCGCGCCGCGAAGCCGGGTACGTACTGCGGCCCGGCGGTCGGGAAGCCGATGACCGGCACCCCCAGGGCCGCCGCCTGCTCGCTGGCAGTGCCCGCCGTCCCCAGGGCCAGCCCCCCGGAGTCGGCAGCGGCATGGAGGAGGACCGAGAAGGCGCCGCGCAGCAGTCCCACCCGCAGAGCACCGGGCAGGGCGTCGCCGCGCGTGGCCCAGGCGAGCGAACCGGACTCGGCCCGGACCTCCCAGCCAGGGAGGGGGGGCAGCTCGGCCCAGTCGCGGGGCCACGCCACGAGCGCCTGCGCCTCGGGCAGCAGAGCAGCGGCGTCCAGCATCACCGGCAGTGAGGTCCGGGCGTCGCCACGCTGCCCCGGCAGCAGCGCCAGCACCGCGCGCCCGTCCCGTACCCCCGCCAGGTCGCGTTCGGGCGGCGGCAGGATGTCGGGCGCGAAGCCTCCCCGGTAGGCGGCGTTCACGCCCCGGCGGGCGAGGTGCCGGGCCGAGGCCGCGTCGCGGGTGTAGACCCGCTCGGCGCGGCGGCCCAGCGCGGTCTCCCAGGGCATGAAGGCGTTGGCGCCCAGCGCGTTCAGCTCGCGCAGGTGGTCCCACAGCCCCATGTCCTGGGCGTACAGCACCGACACGAGCGGTTGCAGGTGCACGAGCGGCAGCCGGGGCCGCGTGCGGGCGCCGGGCACCGCTCCTGCGGCCAGCGCCCCGAGCGCCAGCGCGTAGGTGTCGCCCACCACGGTCACGCCCCCGACCTCCGCGCCCCGCAGCCGGGCGGCGACCATCTGCCCCAGCGACGTGCCCACCAGTCCGGCCCGCAGGTCGGCGCGCAAGTTCTCCAGACTGCCGAAGGGAAACCCCCCAGAAGGCAGGTTCAGCGTCGGCCCGGCGACCTCGGCCACGCCCGCGTAGGCCCGGCCCTCCCCCACCAGCGGCAGGGCCTTCAGGATCAGGTCCGGCGAGCGGCGACGCAGTTCGCGGGCCAGCGCCGCGCCGATGAGGTCTTCGGCGTGGCCGTTGGAGATCAGAAGCAGGGCGGAGGCAGGCATTCGCCCTATGTCTATCAAGCCGGGGGGGCCCAGGCCCGCGCTACGCTCGCCACATGTCCGACCTGCTCAGAGTGCGCGCCGCCTGGGGTACCCGCCCACTGCTGGGGGTGGCCGCCGGGCTACTCATCGAGAACGAACGCGGCGAGGCGCTGCTCCAGCGGCGGGGCGACGACGGCCTGTGGGGCTTTCCGGGCGGCGGGGTCGAGAGCGGCGAGGACTTTCTGGCGGCGGCGCGGCGAGAACTGCGCGAGGAAACCGGCCTGGACTGCCCTGACCTGACGTGGCTGGGCCTGCGCGATGGGCTGGTCAGCGGCCCGGACCTGTACCACCGCTACCCGCACGGCGACGAGATCTACATCGTGGACGTGCTGTTCTACGGCACGCTGCCCACCAGCGCCCTGGCCGGGGCCCACCCCGACGACAGCGGCGAGACGCTAGAGCTCGGCTGGTTCGCCCCCGACACCCTCCCTCCCATCAGCGGGAGCATCAATGTGGTGTGTCTGAACATCCTGCGCCGCCGGGCGGGCCTGCCGCCGCTGGCCCTGCCACCCCGACGCGCGCCGAGTCGTGATCCCGGCTACTGGGCCGATCTCTCGGGGCTGCTGCGGGGACAGCCCTGGTTCGTGCCCGGCGCGAGCGTGTACGTGGAGGACGACTCGGGCCGTCTGCTGCTGCTGCGCGACGCTGAGAGCGGCCGGTGGACCCTGCCCGGCGGCAAGCTGGAGCCCGGCGAGAGTCTGGAAGCCTGCGCCCGCCGCGAGCTGCGTGAGGAGACTGGGCTGGAGGCCGCCTCGCTGGAGCCGCTGCACCTCCTGGCCGGTCCGGAATTCCGTTACCGCGACGACACAGGAGTCTGGGATTCGGTCGGGGTGGTCTACCGGGCGCGGGGGGTAAGCGGAGAGGTGCGGCTGCCCGCCGCCGAGCTCACGGAGGCGCAGTATATGCGGGCCGCCGAGCTCCGCGACCTGGACCTGCTCGGGCCGCACACGCGCCGGGCCGTGGCGCTGTGGCAGGAGGCTCAGGCCGGGGCCGCAAGCCCGGTGTGACGGTCCTCGCGGGCGAACGGAGGGACACAGAAGAGGGGCGGCCGCAGGCTTCCACGCCCCGGCGCCCCCCTCTAGCCCCTACTTCTCGCGGATGCTCCAGTTCCGGTCGCGCACGGCTCCGATCAGGCGCTCCATCACCGGGTCCACCTCGGCGTCGGTCAGGGTCTTCTCACCCCGGAAGACCAGGCGCACGGCCACGCTGCGCCGGCCCTCGCCCACCTGCTCGCCCTGGTACACATCGAACGGCTCCACGCTTTCGAGCAGCCCGCCCGCCTCGGCGCGCAGCAGGGCGGCCAGTTCGCCGTAGCTGACTTCCAGCGGCAGGGTCACGGCGAGGTCGCGCCACGCGGCCGGCGCGCGGCTGGGATCGCGGAAGGCCCACTCGCGTTCCGGTAGCGGCAGTGAGACTTCCAGCACGAAGGTGTCGCCCCCCAGACCGAACGCCTGCGCGGTCTCGGGGTGTAGGGCGCCCAGAAAGCCGACCGCCTGCCCGTTCCAAACAACCTCGCCCGCGATGCCGGGGTGCAGGGCGGCGGGGACGGCTTCGCCCCGCAACTGCCGCAGCTCGAAGGCCGCGCCCCGGCTGGCCGCGAAGCCTGCCACCAGCCCGGTGAAGACCCGCAGGCCCCCTGCCACGCCCGGCTGGTCGGTTTTGGGCGCCAGCGGGCCGCGCATGAGCAGGCCTAGGCGCTCGGCCTCGCCGCTGGCCGGGAACACCCGCCCCAGCTCGAACAGCAGCGTCCGCTCGCCTGTGGGGTGGCCCTGCGCCGCTTTGAGCAGGCTCGGGTACAGCGCCGTGCGCAGACTGGTGCGGTCGGCGGTCAGGGGGTTGCGCAGACGCACGCCCGGCGCCTCGGTGCGTGCTCGGGCGGCCTCCTCGTCACTGGTGAAGGTGTAGGTCACGACCTCCTGGAAGCCCAGACCCGACAGGGCGCGGCGAAGGGCCGTGCGCGCGGTGTTCGCCGCCGACGCGCCGACATTGCTGTCGTGGACCCGCAGGCCCGGCAGCGTCTCGGGGAGCTCGGCGTAGCCGTGCAGGCGGGCCACTTCCTCGGCGAGGTCCTGCCAGATCGCCATGTCCACCCGCCAGGAGGGCGGCGTGACGGTGAGGGTATCGCCCTCGCCCGCCACCTCGGCACCCAGGCGGGTGAGGAGAGCGCGCATCTCGGCGGTGTCGACGTGCATCCCCAGCAGCGCGCGGATCTGGTCGCCGGTCGCGTTGATCTGGCCCGGAAGTTCCGGCTTGCCGACGACCGTCATGCCGCCCTCGGGCGCGCCACCGCCGTACTCGGCGAGCAGCCCGGCCACCCGGCACGCGGCGCGCGGCGCGAGCAGCGGGTCCACGCCGCGCTCGTAGCGGTACACGGCGTCGGTCTTGAGACCCAGGCGGGTCGAGGTGCGCCGCAGCAGCACGGGGTCAAAGTGCGCCGACTCGATCACCACGTCCGCCGTATCGGCCCGCACGTGCCCGTGGTCGCCGCCCACGATGCCCGCGATGCCTAGCACGTGCACGCCTGCCTTCGGCTCCCCCGCCGACGCGAAGGCCTCGGCGACGGTCGGCAGGCTGCCCGCTGCGCCGTCGAGAATCAGGAGGTCCTCGGGGCCAGTCTCGTGCGTCTTGCCCAGCAGGTCTTTGACCCGCTCGCCCTGACGCAGCCCGAAGGCCACCATGATCTGGTCGCCCGCGACGTCACGGCGGTCATACAGCGCGGTCGGCTGCCCGAGTTCGAGCATCACGTAGTTGCTCGTGTCCACGATCAGGTCGATGGAGCGCATCCCGCTCAGGGTCAGGCGGCGCTGCATCCACAGCGGGGCGGGACCGTTGTGCACGCCGCTCACCGCACGTGCGGCGAAGTGGTCGCAGCCGAAACGCAGCTTGCGCGAGGGGTCGCGCTCGAGCACGAGGCCCCGCGGCGGCAGGGTCACGCGGACCTGGCCCTCGCCCTGGGCCGGTGCTCCGGCGGGCGGCTCACGCAATTCCAGGTTCAGGAAGGCGGCGAGGTCGCGCGCCAGCCCCAGGGCACTCAGGACGTCGGCGCGGTTGGGCGTGACCTCCACGTCCAGCACGGCGTCGGCACTCCACAGTTCGCGCATGGGCGTGCCGGGGGTGGCCGTGCCGGCGGGGAACAGCAGCAGCCCCGCGCTCGCCTCGCCGATGCCGAGCTCCTTGGCGCTCGCGGCCATGCCCCACGACGCCACGCCCTGCAACGGGCGCACGCCGTACTCGACGCCGCCCAGCGTGGTGCCGGGGGTCACGAGGGCCAGCATGGTGCCGGCCGCGAGGCCCACCGCGTTCGGCGCGCCGCTGGCGATGACCCGCTCGCCGTGTTCGCCTACATCCAGAGTCAGGCGCGTCAGGGCCGTGCCTTCGATGGGCGAGGCCTCCGTCACAGCGACGAGCAGGACCCCGGCGGGCGGCGCGGGCACCTCCTCGACGCCCTCCAGGGGCAGGCCGAGGCCGGCGAGAATGGGTTCGAGCTCATGAACGGGCGGCAGGCCCGGCACGAGGTCCTTGAGCCAGGAATAGGGCAGTTTCATAGAGTCTCCAGCAGGCCGCGCACAGCGGGGCGGATTGTTTCGGGCAGCAGGTTCACGGCGTCTAGGCGCTCCAGCGCCACCCACTGCGGGTCGTAGCGGTTTTCGTCGCTCTGGCGGATGCCCTCGGGGCCGTCGCCCAGGCGCATCTCGCCCGAGACGGCCGATACGCGGAAGTAGTGCTCGCGGCTGCCCAGGGTCTCCAGCACGGCGAGTTCTTCCTCGACCGTCACCACGAGGTTCACCTCTTCGAGCATCTCGCGGGCGCAGGCCTGCGCGGGCGTCTCGCCGGCCTCAATCCCCCCGCCGGGCAGGGTGGCGTAGGCGCGTCCCGCCTTGCGCCGCAGCATGAGCAGCACCTCGCCGGGCCGGGTCAGGATGCCCACGGCACGTTCTCTGCCGGTCGTGGTTTCGGGGACGCTCACGGGGTCACGCCGTCCAGCAGCCAGCTCACGGCCGCCTGCGCGTGCAGGGCCGTCGTGTCGAAGGTGGGCACGGGCGAGTCCTGCGGTCCCACCAGCAGAGGAATCTCGGTGCAGCCCAGGATGATGCCCTGCGCGCCGCGCGCCGCCAGACCCTCCATAACGGCGCGGTAGCCCTCGCGGGCCTCGGGCCGGATGTCGTTGCGGCACAGCTCGTCGAAGATGACGCGGTGGACCTCGGCGCGCTCGGCCGCCTCGGGCACGATGGTTTCGATGCCGAAGCGCTCCTGGAGGCGGTCCTTGTAGAAGGGCTGTTCCATCGTGAAGGCGGTGGCGATGAGGCCCACCCGCTCCACACCCGCCGCCTTCAGGGCCGTGCCCGTGCTGTCCACGATGTGGAGCAGCGGAATGTCGAGCATGTCCGCGATCTGCGGCGCGACGAGGTGCATGGTGTTCGTGGCAATGAGCATGGCTCCGGCTCCGGCATCCTGGAGGCGACGGGCGGCCCCGCCCAGCAGTTCGGCGGCCTCGTCCCAGGCGCCCGCCTTCTGCAGTGCGACGACCTGCGCGAAGTCGAAGGAGTGCAGCAGCAGCGGTGCCGAGTGCAGGCCGCCCTCACGATCGGCGTAGGCCGTGTTGATCTGGCGGTAGTACTCGGCCGTGCTGGTCCAACTCATGCCGCCGAGAATGCCGAGGGTCCGTTGGGGAAGATGGGTCATGCTGATTCTCCGTATACGCGGTGATAAAGGTTGTTCAACACCGGCAGAACTTTTTCGGCTAGAAGCAAGCCCAGGCCGTGAACGTCCTGGTCCTGGATGTCTTGGATGAGCCGCCGCAAGGACTCGGCATCGTCATTTAGACTGCCGACGCCGTAGGTCACGGGTTCCTTCGTCACGTCATACAGTTCATCGGCGTCCAGAATCGTCCAGTACATATCGTCCTGGCCCGGTAATGAGAGCGAGAATCTTCGGACGTCCGCCGCGATCATCTCCAGGGCCAGCGCCAGTTCTTCAGGTTGAAGCATGCCCTCATTCACCCCAGTTCCCCCCGGAACTGCCCCAGCACGCGCGGGTCGTTGGCGTAGAAGTAGCGGATGTCGGGAATGCCGTACTTGAGCATGGCGATGCGCTCCGGCCCCAGCCCGAAGGCGAAGCCCGTCTTGCCCTCGTAGATGCGCAGCTTGCCCTCGGCCTCGCGCAGGTCGTCCACGGCCTTGAAGACATTGGGGTGCACCATGCCGCAGCCGCCCAGCTCCAGCCATTTGCTCTCGCCCCGCGGGTTTTCCCACCACACGGCAAAGTCCGCGCCCGGCTCCACGAAGGGGTAGTAGCTCGGCTGAAAGCGTACCCGCGCCGAAGGACCGTACAGCCCGCGCGCCATCTCGGCGATGGTGCCCTTGAGATCGGCCATGCTGATGCCGTCGCCCACGACCAGGCCTTCGAGCTGGTGGAACATCGCCTCGTGGGTGGCGTCGGTCGCCTCGTAGCGGTACACCTTGCCGCGCACCACGATTTTCAGGTCCGGCTCATGGTCCACCATGTAGCGGATCTGCATGGGGCTGGTGTGCGTGCGCAGCAGGCGGCCGTCTTCGAGCCAGAAGGTGTCCTGAAGGTCACGGGCAGGGTGGTACCACGGGACGTTCAGGGCCTCGAAGTTGTGGTGCTCGTCCTCGACCTCGGGGCCCTCCACGACCGCATAGCCCAAGCGCTCGTAGATGCCCAGCAGGTCGTCGTACACCCGGTTGATGGGGTGCAGGCCGCCGGTCGGCAGTCCCAGGCCCGGCAACGTCACGTCCACCGCCTCGGACGCCAGACGGGCGTCCAACGCTTCACGCTTGAGGATCACCTCGCGCTCGTCCAGGGCGGTCTGCAAGGCCGCGCGCACCGCGTTGATCTCGGCGCCGCGCGCCTTGCGCTCCTCGGGGGGCAGCTTGCCCAGACTGCCGAGTTCTTTGGTCACCAGCCCGCTCTTGCCCACGTACTTCGTCTTGACGGCCTGCAAGGCCTCCAGGGTGGTGGCCCCGGCGATCTCGTTCAGTGCGGTTTCCTGCATATGTCTCTCCTGTGCGAATCTGCGCCGGACGTTTCATGACCCGGCCAAAAGAAAACCCCCGCCGCGCAACAGGTGCGGGCGGGGCCAAGCGCGGCTGACCACGGTTCCAGGTGAACACTTCAGGTCAGCGCGGCCCCGCTCCAGGTAAACGGCGAAGGTGTACCGGGGCGGGGCGTCATGTCACGCAGCGTAGCAGACCGCCCGGCCGCTGCCCCCTGACCGGCGTTCCGGCTTCCCGGACAGCGGGTCAGGCCCCCTCAGGGCCCCTCGCGCGGCGGCAGGGCGGCGGCCCCGAACCAGAAGGCCTCGAAGGACCTGATGACCTCGACGAACTCGCCGACCGTCACCGGCTTGGGAATATAGGCGTTGGCATGCAGGTTGTAGCTGCGCCAGATGTCGCTCTCGGCGCGCGAGGTGGTCAGGACGATCACCGGAATACGGCGCAGCGCCTCGTCCTCCTTCAGGATGTCGAGCGCCTCGAGGCCGCTCATACGCGGCATGTTCAGGTCCATCAGGACCACATCGGGCGCCGGCGCTCCTGCGTAGGCGCCCTCGCGGCGCAGGAAGGCCAGCGCCTCGACGCCGTCGCGGGCCACGTGCAGGCGGTGGAGAAAATCGGCCTCGCCGAAGGCCTCCTCGGTCAGCAGGATGTCGGCCGGGTTGTCCTCGACCAGCAGGATCTCAATAGCTCTCATGGGGCAGGTCTCCGAGGGGCGCCGCGCCCGCGGGGGCGTCGGGCAGGCTGAACGAGAAGATACTGCCTTCACCCGGCACGCTGTCCACCCAGACCTCGCCGCCGTGGTGCTCGGCCGCGCTGCGCGTCACCGCCAGCCCGATGCCGCTGCCCTCGTAGGCGTCGTTGGCGTGCAGACGCTCGAAGACCCCGAAGATCCGCCCGAAATACTGGGCCTCAATGCCGATGCCGTTGTCGGACACCGACACCACCCAGCGCCCGGCCTCGCGCCTTGCCCCCACCGTCACGTGCGGGGTCCGGCCGGGCGCCCGGAACTTCAGGGCATTGGTGAGCAGGTTCAGGACCATATGGCGCAGAAGTTCGGCGTTGCCCTGCACGGTCGGCAGCGGCCCGACCTCTATTACGGCGCCCGTCTCCGCGACCTTGGTGCCCAGGTCGGCCACGATCTGCGCGCTCAGCTCGGCCAGATCCACCGGGGCGCTGACCGGCTTGGCGCTGCGCACGCGCGAAAAGGCCAGCAGGTCCTGGATGAGGTTTTTCAGGCGCTGCGTGGCCGAGATGGTAAAGGCGATGTACTGGTCGGCCCGCGCGTCGAGCTGGCCCCCGTAGCGCCGCGCGAGCAGTTCGGTGTAGCTGCCGATGGTCCGCAGCGGTTCTTGCAGGTCATGCGAGGCGACGTAGGCGAAGCGTTCGAGTTCGCGGTTGCTGCGCGACAGATTCACGTTGCTCTCGCGCAGGGCCTCGCCCGCCTCGGCCAGCGCCCGCTCGCGCTGCTGGACCGCCTGCGCCATGCGCCCGAACTGCCCACCCAGCACGTCGAGTTCCCGCACGCCGGTCCGGGCCAGGGGGCGGCCGTAGTTGCCGGCCGCCAGTTCGCCGGCGCCGCGCGTGAAGTCCTGCACGCCGCGCGACACGGTGCGGGCCGAACGCCGCGAGGCCCACAGCAGCAGCGCCGCGCACAGCAGGACGCCGGCCGGAGTGCCCCACTGCACTGCACGCAGGGTACGGCGGCTCTGGTCGAGGGCCGCCGCCAGGCGCTGGTTCTCGTTTTCGGCCATCAGGCCCAGCAGCTCGCGCGCCTGGGCCAGCTGCCGCCGCCCGAGGCCCTCGGCGACGAGCGCCGCCGCGCCGGCCAGCGACCGCCGCCGGGCCGTGATCTCCTGGGTGGCGGCTCCGGTGGCCCAGGCCCGCACCTCGGTATTCAGGAGGTCCAGGCTGCCGAGCTGCCGGGCCGTCGCTCCCTGCGTGCTTAGGCGCCCGACATCGCGCGTGAACGACACCTGCGCGCGGGCGTAGGGCTCCAGGTAGCTGTCGTCTCCTGTAATCACGAACCCGCGCTGGCTATTTTCCAGGTTCACGATGTCGCTCTCGAGCGAGCGGATCAGGTTCAGCCGGGCCTGGGAGGCCGTGACCTCCTGCACGCTGCGCCCGTTGACCCCCACGCCGTACAGCACCGCCGCCGCGAGCAGCACGAGCAGCAGCAGCGGGGCCAGCAGCGGCCGCAGGATCAGGCCCGAGAGTGTGGCGCCGTGCGGGGGGACGCCGGTGTCCGGTCCACCGGGCCCCGGCGCTCCGGGCGCCAGTCCGGACACCGCGGGCGCGGGGGGGGCGGACGTGGGCTGGGGCGCGGGCATGGCGGCCCCGATTGTAGGTCACCCCGGCAACCCAGCCGGCCGGCCGAAAGACGCGGGCGTGCGACCATAGACCTTATGGGCGAAGTACATGCGGAACCTTATCTCCTGGTGGTCGGCGTTTTGCTGATCGCCAGTCTGTTGGTCAGCCGACTGGGCGGGCGGCTCGGTATTCCAGGACTCTTGCTGTTTCTGGGTGTGGGAATGGTCGCGGGGTCCGACGGCCTGGGCATTCAATTTCACGACTACGCGCTGGCGCAGACACTGGGCATCGTGGCGCTGTGTTTCATTCTCTTTCAGGGCGGCCTGGACACGAGCTGGGCGCACACCCGCCCCGTGGTGCGCCGGGGCCTGAGCCTGGCGACCATCGGCGTGCTCGTCACGGCCGGGGTCATGGCGGGCTTCGTGCACCTCGTGTTCGGGTGGCCCTGGCTCACGTCCTGGCTGCTGGGCGCGGTGGTCAGTTCGACCGATGCCAGCGCGGTCTTCTCGGTCCTCAAGGAGCGGGCGCTGGGGCTCAAGGGCGACGTGGCCCCGCTGCTGGAATTCGAGTCGGGCGGCAACGACCCCATGGCCGTGTTCCTGACGGTCGGGCTGCTCGAACTCATCGGGCATCCGGGCATGGGCGTGCTGGAGATCGTGCCGCTGTTCCTGCGCGAAATGCTGCTGGGCGCGCTGCTGGGCGTGCTGCTGGGCCGCGCGGCGCTGTGGCTCCTGAACCGGTTGCAGCTCCAGTTCGAGGGCCTGTACTCGGTCCTGAGCCTCGCGCTGGCGCTGACCATCTTCAGCGGCACGGCCGTGCTGGGCGGCAGTGGCTTTCTGGCGATCTACATCGCCGGGGTCATCCTGGGCAACGCCGACTTCATCCACAAGCGCAGCCTGATCTCGTTTCACGACGGGCTGTCGTGGCTCATGCAGGTCGCCATGTTCCTGACGCTGGGCCTGCTCGTCAACCCGCGCGAACTGGTGCCGACCGCCGGGCTGGCACTGGCCTGCGCCCTGGTGCTGGTGTTCGTGGCGCGCCCCCTGAGCGTGTACCTCAGCCTCGCGCGCGCCAAGATGCCTTTCAACGAAAAGAGCATGGTCGCCTGGGTGGGTCTGCGCGGAGCCGTGCCCATCGTGCTGGCGACCTTTCCGCTGCTGGCGGGGGTGCCCGAGGCCCAGACCCTGTTCAACATCGTGTTCTTCATCGTCCTGACCAGCGTGCTGCTCCAGGGCACCACACTGGGGCTGGTCGCCCGCTGGCTGGGCGTGCGCGAGGCGCTGCCGCTGCGCACCGCCTACCCCATCACCTACACGCCCACCGGCCAGGGCAAGGGCGGCATGGTCGAGGTGGACGTGCGGGCGGGCGGCGAGGCCGACGGCGCGCGCATCGTGGACCTGCACCTGCCGCCCGAGGCCCTCGTCATCCTGATTCACCGTGCGGGCGAGTTCCTCATTCCCAAGGGGGCCACCGAGCTTCAGGCCGGCGACAGCGTGCTCGTGCTGGCACAGGACCGCGACCTCGGGGCCGTACGTCAGAAACTGGGCGGCGCGGTGCGGCCGGGGCAGCTACCATGAGCCTCATGCGAAAGTTTGTGGTGGCGGGCGTGCTGGCGACTCTGGGCGTGGCCTCGGCCGACGTGTACGTGCCGGGCACCACGGTGTCCTACGACGTGTCGCGCGAACAGACGACCGGCAAGAACACCAGCAACATCTTTCTGGACGAGGTCAACGACACGGTCAACAAGACCTTCGTCGCCCTGATGTGCCAGGACGGGGCCTTCGTGTTCTACCTCACGGCCAAGGACCCGCTGTACACCCTGGCCGACTATAAAACCAGGACCACACCGCCCCTGAGCTATCAGGTGGACGCCGGCACTCCGCGCACCGTCGCGTCCGTGTGGTCGGGCGAAGAGAACAAGCCCAACCTCAATGCCCTGTTCGTCCCCAACGAGGTCGACGCCCAGCTGCTCGCGGCCTTCCGCTCGGCCCAGAGCAAGGTGGTCATCCAGGTCAAGCGGGTGGGCCTGCGCGAACTGACCTACACCTTTCCGGTGCGGGGCCTGACGCAGGCCATCGCGGCCGTCAAGAACTGCAAGTAGGGGCGGGCGCCGGGAGCCTGCCCGGCCCCTCCTCGTCTGACCTGCAAAGACACCCTCCCTCCGGCGCCGGGGCGAGGGTGTTACGGTGAAGGCATGACGACCGCCGAGAACCCCGCCCGTGTCCGGGACACGGCCATTTTCGACCTGATCGCGCAGGAGGGAGAGCGCCAGCGCGTTGGCCTGGAACTGATCGCCTCGGAGAACTTCACCTCGGCGGCGGTGCGCGAGGCCCAGGGCAGCGTCCTGACCAACAAGTACGCCGAGGGCTACCCCGGCAAGCGCTGGTACGGCGGCTGCGAGGTCGTCGACAAGGTCGAGCAGCTGGCCATCGACCGCGTCAAGGAACTGTTCGGCGCCGCGTGGGCCAACGTGCAGCCGCACTCGGGCAGCAGCGCCAACCTCGCGGTGTACAACGCCCTGATCGAACCGGGGGCCACCGTGCTGGGCATGGACCTCTCGCACGGTGGGCACCTCACGCACGGCAACCCGGTGAACTTCTCGGGCCTGCGCTACCAGATCGTGGGCTACAAGGTCAGCCCCGATACCGAGCGCCTCGACATGGAGGAAGTGCGCCGCCTCGCCCACGAGCACCAGCCCAAGATGATCATTGCGGGCGCCAGCGCGTACAGCCGCCACATCGACTTCGCGGCCTTCCGCGAGATCGCCGACGAGGTGGGGGCCATCCTGTTCGCCGACATCGCACATATCGCGGGTCTGGTCGCGGCGGGCGAGCACCCCAACGCACTGCCCCACGCCCACGTGGTCGCCAGCACCACCCACAAGACCCTGCGTGGCCCGCGCGGCGGCATCATCCTGAGCAACGACCCCGAACTGGGCGCCAAGATCGACCGCGCCGTGTTTCCCGGCTACCAGGGCGGACCGCTGGAACACGTCATCGCCGGCAAGGCGGTGGCCTTCGGCGAGGCCCTGCAACCCGAATTCAAGGCGTACGCCAAGCAGGTCATCAAGAACGCGCAGGCGCTGGCCGCCGCCTTTGAAGCGCGCGGCTACCGCGTGGTCTCGGGGGGTACCGACAACCACCTGCTCGTGCTCGACCTGCGCGCCCAGGGCCTGAACGGCACCAAGGCGACCCGGCGACTCGACGGCAACTCCATCACGATCTCCAAGTCCACGCTGCCCTATGACACCGAGAAGATCATGCACGGCGGCGGCATCCGCCTGGGCACGCCCGCCGTCACCACGCGCGGCATGTTGGAAGCCGACATGGACACCATCGCCGGCCTGATTGACCGCGCCCTGAAGGAAGAGGACGTGACGGCCGAGGTCCACGCCTTCGCCGGGGGCTTCCCGCTGCCCTGAGCCCGTGCGCTGCTGGCGGCCGGCAGGGGACACAGAACGTCCCTGCCGGCCGCCTTCTACATCACGACGTCCAGACCGCTCAGGCACTCCTCGGCTATCGCGCGGGCCAGGGGGTCGCGGGTGCTGCGAGCGTAACTGACGCCGATGTGCAGGTGTTCCTGCCCGGTCTGGTCACCCACGAGGGCAAGGGTCTGGTAGAAGGCCAGATGCACGTGCGCGAGCAAGATGTCGCGGGTGCGCTCGGGGGGCAGACCACGCAGCCGCCGCAGGGCGTCGCCGTAGGCTACCTTCGCGCGGCGCTGGTCGCCCTCGACCGCCCACTCGCGGCCGAGTTGCAGGTCGCGCGCGGCACTGAGGTAGGCGGGCCTCACGTGGCCCTCCAGAGGGTCGCGCAGGCAGGAGGGTCCCGGAACATGCAGCCGATTCTAGCCCGCGCTGCTGCTCAGGGGCTCCACGCCTGACCGGAGACGCCCTGGCTAGTCTTCACGCGCAGAGACGGAAGTCCGCGGCTCAGAGCCAGCCCTTCTCGCGCGCCCGGCGGGCCGCCTCCACGCGGTTTTCGGCCGCCATCTTGCCGATGGCCTCGGAGAGGTAGTTGCGCACCGTACCCTCCGAAAGACCCAGGCCGGCGGCGATGGCCGAGGTGCTCGCTCCGCCCTCGGCGGCGCCCAGCACCTGCCGCTCGCGTTCGGTGAGGGGACTGGGGTCGGCCCACGCCTCGCCCGCCAGCGCGGGGTCGATGGCCCGCCCGCCCGCGTGCACCTGCCGGATGGCCTGCGCGAGTTCGGCGGCGGGCGCGTCCTTGAGCAGGTAGCCGCGCGCCCCGACCTCCAGCGCGCGGCGTAGGTAGCCCCCGCGCGCGAAGGTTGTCACGATGATGACGCGCACCTCCGGCAACTCGGCGCGCAGGCGCTCGGCCAGGTCCAGGCCACTGCGGCGGGGCATCTCGATGTCTGTGACCAGTACGTCGGGCCGCAGCGTGCGCGCCAGCACCAGCGCCTCGTCGCCTTCGGCTGCCGCGCCCACGACCTCCAGGCCGGGCTCCAGCGACAGCAGGGCCGTCAGCGCGCCGCGCACGAGCGCCTGGTCCTCAGCCAGCAGCACCCGGATCACGCCCGCACCGCCGCCGGGCCGCTCAGGCGCTCGGTGACGGCCGGAAACTGGGCGCGCAGCCGCGTGCCGCCCCGGCCGTCACGGTCCAGCGTGCCGCCGATGGCCCGGACCCGTTCGCGCATGCCAGTCAGGCCGCTGCCCTCGGGGGCCTGACCTCCCACGCCGTCGTCGCGGATGTCCAGGGTGTAACCGCGCGGCCCGGCCTCCACGGCCACCCGGACCTCGCTGGCGCGGGCGTGACGCACGACGTTGGTCACGGCCTCGCGCAGCAGCATGGCGGCGGTGGCCTCGACCTCACGGGGCAGCTCGGGCAGGGGCCCGCCGATCTTCAGGACTACGCCCGCCGTGTCCAGGGCCACCTTGGCGCGGGCGAGTTCGGCGGTCAGCCCGCTGCCCTGGTAGCCGCGCACCGCCGCACGCACCTCGTGCAGGGCCTCACGGCTGATGCGCTCGACCTCACGGATCTCGGCGGCGGCCTGGGCCGGGGCACGCTCGGCGAGGCGGCTCGCCAGTTCGCTCTTGAGGACGATGACGCTCAGGGTATGGCCCAGCAGGTCGTGCAGGTCGCGGGCGATGCGCTCCCGCTCGGCCTCGGCAGCCAGCTTCTCCTGCTCGCGCTGCAACTGGGCCAGCCGCGCCTGGGCGACGTGCCGCAGGAACCCGGCGTGGTTGGCATAGGCCGTGACCAGGGTGAACACCACGTTGGTCAGCAGCCACGGCAGGTCGTCCAGGGTGTAGCTTCCGCTCCACAGCGGCAGGGCCATGACGAGCGCCGCGAACAGGCCGCCCCACAGCGCCACGTGGCCGCGCGACTGGTAGCCGATGAGCGCTCCGGCGTACACCAGAAAGGCCGAGGCCCCGCTGCCTGCAAGCACGAAGGTCACGCCGTAGGTCACCAGCGCCGCACACCAGCCGATCAGGGCCCACCGTTCGTGGCCCGCCCGGCCGCGCCAGAAGGTCAGCACATAGATCACGAGGAACCCCGCCAGCATCCCCCAGAACAGCGCCGTCTCGGCCAGCGTATGGGCCTCCTGCAAGAAGCCCATCACCGGATAGGCCAGGAACATCAGCCAGACGAAGGGAAACAGATCCCAGAAATAGCGGGGCCTGAGGGACATCGGACACCTCCAGAGGGCGGCGAGAACGACAAAGGAAATAGGAAGCGGTGGCCCGCGGCCCCTTCCCCATCATGCACCCGCCCGCCGGAACGACGTTCATCTGCCTGACCTTCTGCCTGTTCCTGGCCCGCCACCGGACTCCGGACGCGGGGCTTAGCCTTCCCGGCTCTCGTCACGCTGCATTCCCCGCAGGGCCACCAGCCCGAACACGGCTGTGAAGGCCAGCAGCGCCAGCCAGTGCCCCGGCTCCTGAGCACCCTGGCCCGCCACCGTTCCCACGCCGATCTGGCCCAGGTGATAGGCGGGAAGCCACGGCGCGAGGCCGCGCACGAAGCTGGGCAGGCCCTCGAAGGGAATGAAGAGCCCCGAGGCGAAAGCCATGATGACACTCACGAGCTGCGCCGTGATCTGGGCCGCCTGCGGGTTGGCGACAAAGCCCACCGCCAGCCCCAGGGCGATCAGCGGCACCATGCCCAGCAGTAGTTTGCCCAGGGTCAGCAGCGCCAGCCCCGCGCCCATCGTCACGCCGCCCGCGAAGTGCGCGAAGGCGTACAGGGCCGCCAGGGCCAGCGTGCTGAACAGCAGAGCCGCGAGCACCTTGGCCGCGAAGAACAGCGCCGAGGGCATGGGCGAGGCCCGCAGCAGCCGCAGCCAGCCGCCGACCCGCTCGGCCGCGATGCCCGACCCGAAGCTGAACATGGCGAGGCTAAGGAGCGAGTAGATCCCGAACCGCACCAGGATGATCTGCCCGACGCTCACGCCGCCCTCCGTGACCTCGCGCACGGCGGGCAGCCCGAACAGCGCGAAGAACAGGATGGGGAACCCGACGGTCCCGGCCGCGAACATGGGGTTGCGCAGCATCCGGCGCAGTTCGGCCAGCGTGAGCTGGGTCAGGGCGGGAAGCAGGGGCGCGGTGCGGCCGGCGGTGGGCTGCGGCAGGTCGGTGGTCGGGGGAAGATCGGTGAGCTGGGTCATAGCAGGACTCCTCGGGAGACGCAGGGGGGCTTCAGGCCTGGGCGGCGGAAGTGGAAGCAGGACGGGTCAGGTGGAGGAAGGCGTCTTCGAGGGTGGCCCGCGTAACTTCGAGACCGCGCAGTTCGGTGCCGCCCAGGAACAGGGCGCGCAGCGTGAGTTCGGGGGTGCGGGTGCGCAGCTCGGCGTGTCCGGCGGCGTCCACCCGCGCCTCTTCCACGCCCGGCAGGGCGCGCAGCTCGGCCAGCACGAGGTCGGAGACGAACCGGACCCGCGCGCGCCCCACCCCGGCACGCAGGGCGTCGGGCGTGCCGTCGGCCAGAATCTGCCCGCCGTTCATGACGACCACGCGGTCGGCGGCGCGCTCGGCTTCCTCGAGGTAGTGGGTGGTGAGCAGCACTGTGCGGCCCGCGCCGCGCAGCCGCGACACCGCCTCCCAGAAGGCGATGCGGCTGCCCGCGTCCATCCCGGTCGTCGGCTCGTCGATGAGCAGTACCGCCGGGTTGCCGACCACCGCCAGGGCAAAGGCCAGCCGCCGTTTCTGCCCGCCCGAGAGCGCTCCGGCGCGGCGCCCGGCGAGGCTACCCAGATCGGCCAGAGCCAGCGCCTCCGACACCGCCAGCGGCTGCGGATAGAAACTGGCGAAGAGCTGCACAGCCTCGCGCACCGTCAGGCCGAGCGGAATCGCGCTTTCCTGCGGCATGGCCCCCACGCGCGAGCGCACTCCGGGGCGCTGCGGGTCCCCGCCCAGCACCCGCACCTCGCCGCGGGTGGGGCGTGCCAGCCCCAGCAGCAGCGAGATGGCGGTGGTCTTGCCGGCGCCGTTGGGCCCCAGCAGCGCCGTCAGTTCACCTGCCCGCACCTCCAGCGTCAGGTCGCGCAGCGCCTGCACCGCCCCGAAGGTCTTGTCCACGCCCCGCAGCTCTATCGCGTTCATGCCTTCATGGTGCGCGCCGGCCGGCGCGCGGCCCAGTGCGCGCTGTCAGGTGGCGGGGGTGACAAGTGTCACAGGGGGGGAGGCGTTCGTCTCTCCTTTGCCCTGCACGCCCCGCCCGCCACTTCCCGCTAGACTCGCCGCATGGCCGACCTTGACCGCGTGCGTGAGGCCCTGCGCGCCAGCATGACCGCCTGGGCCACCCTGGAAGTGCGGGGCGACCAGGCCCGCGTGATTCCTTCTCCCGACCTCGATTCCCTGGTCGCCCACCTCGAACAGGCCGACCCCGGCTGGAGTATCGGTTGGAGCTGCGACGCCACTTCGCCCTACGTGGTGCACGTCCGGCTGGATGCGGGCGGCGTATCGCGCGGGGGTCTGGGCAGCGGCCCGACCCTGCACGACGCCCGGCTCGCGGCCCTGGCCGACGCCGCGCGGCTCTACGGGGTAGGTACGGGCGGCGAGGGCCACTGGGTCGAGTACGACCCCGAAGACGGCCCGAACACCGCCGACCTCGACGCTGACCTAGGCGAAGACGGCGCCGCTCCCGCGCCCCGGCCCGCCGCGCTGCCCCCCGAGCCGCCGCGCGACCCGCAGATGGACAAGGCGCGGCGGCACATTGAAGACCTCATCGACCAGCTCAAGGCGGCGGGCAAGAGCGGCGAGGCCACCCGCGTCCTGCTGCGCGGGTACGGCGAGACCCTCGAGGAGAGCCGCGCCATCTACAAAGAACTTCAGGCCATCCTGCGGGGCTAGGACATGCACAAGCTGATCGCCATCGGAGACGTGCACGCCGATTTTGGACTGCTGTGGGACGCCCTGCGCGCCGCGAGTTGCGTGGACGCGCAGGGCCGGCCCACCGCCCCCGTCGTCTCGGGGCTGTATCAGGTCATCCTGATCGGCGACCTCGTGCATCCCAAGAGCGCCGAGGGCTACGCGCGCCTCATCGGCGCCGAGGCCTTCGACCCGCGCGACGAGGAACACCTCCTGAAAGCGGCGCGTGAGCAGGTCCGCGAACTCGGACGCCTGCGTGCCTATCAGGAAGCGGCGCCGCACAGCGTGCATATCATCCTCGGCAACCACGACGACGCCGTTCTGAACCCCAAATTCGTGCTGGGCACGAGCGGGGGCCTGCGCCACGTCGAGTTCGACCCGGGACGCGGCGGCGTGATGCTCCCGCCCCACCTGCACGAATGGATGAGCGGCTTCGTGCGCGAGCTGCGCATAGGGGACGTGCAGTTCGCCCACGTCTCGCCGCTGCCGGCCCACCTGCACTACGACGACCTGTTTTACGCCGACCACAGCTCCAAACGCTGGTTTCGCGAGACGCCGGAGTATGTGCAGATGGCCGGACTGCGCTTCGGCGTGTACGGGCATACCCAGCCCGGCGGCGGCATCCTCTTTCACCACGACCCTCAGGGCGAGCTCAGCTTCGCCATGATCGACGCCCTCCAGGAGCGGGAATACCTGGAAGTCATGTACGACAGCACCGAAACCGCACAGCTACGCAGCGTCTGCGCCGTCCCCTTCTGAGGGCTGCGCGCGTTGTTGACAACTGTGGGGTGCGCGGCTATCCTTAACCCCGCTGCTTTTCGGAGTGGCGAAAACACCAGACTGGTCCGGTAGTGTAGCGGTTAGCATATCTGCCTGTCACGCAGAAGGTCGCGGGTTCAAATCCCGTCCGGACCGCCAAGTCCCCTCCGGGGGCAAGGCTAGGTAGCTCAGCTGGTAGAGCAAACGATTGAAAATCGTTGGGTCGCCGGTTCAAATCCGGCCCTGGCCACCAAGAAGACCCCCGCCCCATCCGGCGGGGGATTTTTCGATTCTTCCGCTCAGTGGGGCGGGCCGCAGATGCCGCCGCGCGATCTCGACTGGGGAGGGCATGGCACCCTGTGGGCTCTGAACCGGGCTGCGCGGCGGCTGGTCCTGCACTCCACAGGCAACCGCCTGCGCCAGCCCCTGACCTGTACACGTTCCCGGCCCAGAACTTCGTGGTAGTCGGACGGCCGTGAAAGCCCGCAAGTAGGCGCGAACCAGGCACACCTCTCCCGTCAATCCGGCGGGGGCTTTTTTGTACCCCCCTGTGCCGCGTTGTCCCGCCGCGCCGCGCCTCCCAGGCCCGATACTGGTGGGCGCTGCCGCATCGCGGCGGACATTCTTCATGCCGGACGACCTGTCTTGTCGTCCCGGTCGCCCACGCAGCGACTGCCCCGAGGAGCCCCACCATGACCATTCAGGACCAGAATCGCCCCGCCCAGAGCCAGGACCAGAACGGCTGCGCCCCCGCCAACCCCGGTTTCGACCGCCGCTACGACGTGCAGGGCCTGGATGCCATCGACGTGGCCGTGCTGGGCACCTTTCCAAACGTGCGGGACGACGATCCCGTGCGCTACCCCGGCGAGCCGATGCAGGTCGAGATCGTGACCGACGAGTTCAGCCCGGTGTGCCCCTGGAGCGGCCTGCCCGACTTCGGCCGCCTGGAGATCAAGTACCTGCCGCGCACGAGCTGCGTGGAACTCAAGAGCCTGAAGTACTACCTCACGAGCTACCGCTTCGTGGGCATCTACCACGAGCACGCGACCCAGCGCGTCCTGGCCGATCTGGTGGCGCTGCTCGACCCGCTGAGCATGGAGATCCGCTGCGACTACGGGATGCGCGGCGGCCTGAACACCATCTGTACGGTGCGCTACGTGGCCCCCGACCACGCCCTGCCCGGCGCGGCCCGCTGATGCCCTGGCGACTGGCGACCGAGTTCACCTTCGACTCGGCGCACACCATCGTGGGCTACGACGGCCCCTGCGGGCGGCTGCACGGCCACACCTACCGCGTGCGGCTGGAGCTGACCTCAGAGCGCCTGCGGCCGAGTGCGCATGTGGGCCGGGCGATCATGGTGGCCGACTTCAAGACCCTGAAGTGGGCCAAGAAGGACATCAAGGCGGGCGGCCTGGACCACGCCTACCTCAACGACCTGCCGGAACTGGGTGACGATACGACGGCCGAGGTGATCGCGGCGTACATCCACCGCCACACGGTGGCGCGCGTGCGGGCCGACCTGCCGGCGGGCGACGACGGCGCCGACCTGAAGTTGCGCGTGACGCTGTGGGAAACGCCCGACAGCAGCTGCGAGTACTGGGAGTAGCGGGCCATGCGTTATCCCGTCTACGAACGCTTCTATACCTGGCAGGGCGAGGGCGTGCACCTGGGGCGCGCGGCGTACTTCATCCGGCTGTACGGCTGCCCGCAGGCCTGCGCGTGGTGCGACAGCGCCGGCACCTGGCACAAGGATTTTCGCCCCGAAGGCGTGACCCTGATGTCGGCCGAGGACTTGGCCGGGGCCGTGCGGGCCGAGAGTCCGGACGGCGCCTTCGTGGTCGTCACGGGCGGCGAGCCGATCCTGTTCGACCTCGCGCCCCTGGTGGATGCCCTGCACGCCCTGGGCCGCCGGGTGCACATCGAAACGAGCGGTATCGCGCCTCTGCGTGGCGACCTGGACTGGGTGACGCTCTCGCCCAAGCCCTTCGGCCAGTGGCCGCTGCCAGAGGTGGTCGCCCGCGCCGACGAGGTCAAGCTCATCGTGCATGAGCCCGGCGACATCGGCGCCGGGCTGGAGACGCTCGCGGGGCTGCGGGAGGACGCCGTGGTCTGGCTGCACCCCGAGTGGAGCAGGGCCCGCGAGCGCGACGCCGGCGTGCTGAACGCCATCACACAGGCCGTGAAGGAAGACCCGCGCCTGCGGGCCGGATACCAGATGCACAAGCTCTACCGCGCCGACGACCTCGACGCACACAGCGACAAGCGCCTCATTCCCCTCGGCGGGAATCCGGGGCTGGGGTACTAGCATGACTGACACACAAAAACGCGCCGTGGTACTCCTGTCGGGCGGACTGGACTCCAGCACCGTGCTGGGTCTGACCGCGCGCGAGGGCTACGCCTGCACGGCCCTCTCCTTCCGGTACGGGCAGCGGCACACTGTCGAGCTGGAACGTGCGGCCCTGATCGCGCGGCAGTTCGGGGCCGACCACCGCGTCATCGACATCAATATCGGCAGCTTTGGCGGCAGCGCCCTGACCGACGAGCGCCTGGAGGTGCCCACCGGGGGGACCCAGGACGGCGTGATTCCGCCGACCTACGTTCCGGGGCGCAACACGGTGTTCATCGCGGTGGCGCTGAGCCTCGCGGAGGCCATCGGCGCCGAGCGGGTCTGCCTGGGGATCAACGCGGTGGACTACAGCGGCTACCCCGACTGCCGCCCGGAATACCTCGCGGCCTACCAGACCCTTGCTGACCTCGCCAGCAAGGCGGGACTGGAGGGGCGCGGCGCCGTGCTCACCGCGCCCCTGCTGGCGATGACGAAGGTGGACATCGTACGCGCGGCGCTGGACCTCGGCGTGCCCATTCAGGCCACTTGGAGCTGCTACCAGGGCGGTGAGGAACCGTGCGGCGTGTGCGACTCGTGCCTCATCCGCGACCGCGCGCTGGCCGAAGCCGGACACCCCGAGCTGACTGGACCAGCCTCGCCCTACCACCAGGGCTGAAACTGGACAGCGGCGCCGAGAACCTCCCGGCGCCGCTGTCCAGGGGCTCTCTCAGCGCTCGGAGGCCGGAGTAGGCAGTTCGGCGTGGGGTGTGGAGTCGCCGCGCGTGCTGAGCATTGTCGCCCCCACGACGAGAAGTCCTCCCAGCAGCCCGCGCAGCCCCACCTGTTCCCCGATGAGCACAAAGCTGAAGGCGGTGGCCGTCACCGGTTCCAGCGTGTAGACCAGACTCGCCTCGGCAGCGCTCACGTGGCGCTGGCCGACCGTCTGGAGCAGCGTGGTCAGCGCGGTCGCCACCACGCCGAGGTACAGCAGCGGCCACCACGCCTCCGGAGGGGGCAGCAGCCGGCCCGGCTCGGCGATCACCGCCCAGACCAGGGCCAGTCCCGCGACCGACAGCACCTGCGCCAGCGTGAAGGGCAGCGGCGCGTGGCTGCGCGCCATCTTCTCCAGCGTGACGATGAACCCCGCGTAGGTCACGGCGCAGGCCAGCGCCCACAGGTCGCCCACCACCAGTTGCCCGCCTTCCCAGGACAGCAGGGCCAGCCCCGCGACCGCCAGCGGCAGGGCGGCCCACAGCGCAGCCGGCATTCGGCGCCGCTGCGCCAGCACGAGCCAGGTGGGAACCAGCACCACGCTCAGCGCCGTGAAGAAGGCCGCGCGGTTGGCTCCCGTCGTCTGGAGGGCCACCGTCTGGGTGCCGTAGCCGGCGATGAGCCATGCCCCAAGCAGAAGACCGTCGCGCCACAGTGGCGTGGTCGGCGCCGCAGCGGGCCGGGCCGGTCGCAGCAATAGTGCAGCAGGCAGCAGTGCCAGTGCCCCGATGATGAAACGCCACGCGATGAGGACCGCCGGCGGCAGCACCTCGCCCAGCTGCTTGACCACCGCGAAGGTGCTGCCCCAGACCGCCGTCACGAGGATGAGGAGGAGCAGGCCGCGCAGACGAGGGGTCATCGCGGCCTTCCGGCCCAGGCCGGACGACCGGCGCGGAGAAACTTCAGATCGGACACGACGAGAATTGTAAGGAGAGAACAGCGAAAGAGGCAGGAACGTCTATCGGCGTTCCTGCCTCCTGACTCCGCAGAGGTGCGGATCAGTTGATTGTGGCCCGGAAGCAGAAGCTGCCGGTGGTGTTGATCGCCAGGGTGCCGATGGTCGCTGTCACCGTCTTGGTCGCCGTCACCGTACCGTCGGTCGCCGTCACCGTGCCGTCTGTGACACCGGTGGTCGCTCCCACGTAAGCCGTGCTGGGCGTGACCTGCATGTTGCCCTGCTTGACGAACAGGCTCCCAGCAACCAGTGTGGTGTTCGCCGGCACCACGTCATTGATCTTGTAGTTGTTCAGGGGCAGGCTGCCGTAGTTGGTGAAATCAATGCAGTATTCCACCACGTTGCGCGGCAGTCCGGTGCCGGTGCTGCTCCAGGCCGGCGAGGTCGCCGGGATGGGCGCGGCGGCCGGCGACGAGCCGATGTTGTGGACCTGCTTGAACAGGGCCGTGTAGGCCGTGCCGGTGGTCGCCGTCGCAGCGGGGGTAGTGGCGGCGTTCGTCGCGGAGGCCACGACGCTGTTGACCAGCGCACTCTGGGGCTGGGTCGCCCGCAGGGTCGGCGCGGGGGGAGCCGTGACGGTGACCCTGAACGTACGGGTCGCTGCCGAACCCGTCGCCAGGGTTCCGACCGACCAGGTCAGGTTCTGCCCGTTCTGGGTCGCCGCCACCGGATTACCGTTCTCTGTGACGGTAGGCGTGCCGACATTGGCCGGCAGTACGTCTGTCAGTGTCACTCCCGCAGCCGCAAGAGTCCCGTTGTTGGTCACCGTGATGGTGTAGTTCAGCACGGGCGGCACCGGCTCGGCTCCGTTGACCGAGTTGGGGTACAGCGCCACCGTCCGGTCGACCGTCTTGGTCACAGCGAGGATCGGTTTGGCCGTGTCGGTCACGGTCGGGTCATTGGACGCCAGGGTATTGGGATCGTCGCTGAGCACGCTGGTCGTCGCGGCGCTGCCGGTCGAGTTGTCCGAGTAGGTCGCCGTGGCCTGGTTGCTGACACTGCTCGTCCCGGCATTGATTGTCACCCGGAAGGTCAGGGTCGCCTCACGGTCAGTCGTGACTGTGGGGGTGCTGTCGGCCTGAAGCACACCGTTGGCCGCATTGGGACTTTTGATGACTCCGGGCGTGGCAAAGGGCATGGTCCCATTGACGTCGGCTACCGTAGCCATGTTCAGCTTAGTGCTGCCCGCGACATAGGTTGCCCCTGCAGGAATGGAGTCTTGCAGCGTCGCCTCGGCCGCGCTGATGTTGCCACTGTTCCTGACGATGATGGTGTATTCGAGGGTATCGCCCGGAAGGATCAGGCTGCCCGCACTGCCCGCGACTTTCGCCGCCGTCTTGGTCACACCAATGACCGGGTTTAGGGTGGGATAGCTACAGCTTGCCAAGTCGGTGCTCCCCCGTGCAGCGCTGGCGGCAGCTGTCTGGGTAACCGTGAGGGTCGCTAGATCGACCGCAATAATCCGGCCGTCGGAGGAACTCGCATATATGGTCTGCCCTATAGCTGCATATCCACCATAGGTATCGCTCGTTCCGATATTCGAATCGTTCAGGCGGCCCAAGAACAACACACTGCCGTTAGGGCGCACGAGGAAGGTATCCAGATACGAACCGCTGCTCCCGTTGTTTACGCTTAGGAACAGGTTACCAGCACTGTCGGCAAAGAAGTCACCACTCCCTGAAATGGTCGGCGCGGGTATCAAGCCAGAAGTGTCGGCATAGTTCAGGGTTATCGGCCCCGAAATGGCATAGGGGGCTGTCGTCTGGAACGTCCAGAGACGCGTGTCGATACTGAAATATCCGACGCCGTTCGGATTAGCCGCAGTCGGCTTGGTCACGGCCATTCGCAGAGTTCGCACGTTACCCGGAATCGCGACACTAGACAACCATTTGCCCGTCGGTACATCGTAGATTTGCAAGACACCATCTGCCGTTGCCACAAAAAGCTTGGTGCCATCGGCACTTACAGCCAGTGCAGCATTGTTATTGGCCGTACCTAACGGTACGGTCGCAATCGTAGTCTGGACCGTACCTGCCGGCGTCAGGGGAGCAATCGTCCTGTAACTGCTGGTCCCATCGGTGACCAGTGCATAGAAGTTATTCGTACAGGCCAGTGGCGGACCGGTAATTGCTACGTCTTCATTCGTGCTGCTGCCGGAGGCGTAGTTGCTGCCCCCCACCGTGCCGCCCACCGTGTAGGCGCCGCCCGGCGTGACCGTCTGCGTCACCGTCCGGGTCGGGTCTGTAAAGCTGACCGCCGCTGGGTTCTGGTAGATCCCGGGCACTGCCGAGTTCAGGTTCACCGTGAAGGTGACGCTAAGGCTTCCCCCCTGCGGCAGGGTGACGCTGTTGGTCGGAGTACCACCTGGCGTGCCGAATCCGGCAGTGGTCGTGCCTGTGGCCCCTAAACTGGCTGGGCCACTCGCTCCCCCGCTGTAGGTAGTAGCTGTGGTGGCGCCATAGGTAAAGGGCGTGGGCAAGACGTCGGACAGGGCCACGCCACTGGCGGTACCACCTGTATTGTTCACCGTGATGGTATAGGTAGCCGCCGTATCGGTGGCCGAGAACCTCGAAGGCGTGGAGGTCGTCTTGGTGACCACCAGGTTGGGAAAGCAGGTCGTCGTGGCCGAGGCGCCGGGAACGCTGGTCACTGCAGCGGCTGTCTGCGCTGCTCCAGCTGCACCGTTCGTCGCACCGAACGTGTCAGAGAGATTATTAATGTCGCGCGTCGTGCCACCAGTGCCGCCAGCCACCGAAACGGAGGCAGGACTCGAAAGCACGACGAAACCGCCGCCGCCGCCGCCGCCAGGCCCGTGTTGGCGGGGATTACCGCCCCCCGTATTGCTTCCCCCATTGCCCCCCGTGGCCGTGACACTCAGGGTGCCAGGCAGTGCGTTCGGAGAAACCACCATGATACTGCCGCCCGCGCCGCCCCCACCGGAACCGTCGTTGACCACCGTATTGTTGGCACTCGCGCCGTTGGCAAAAATTCCACCAGTCCCCGTTACCGTCCCGGCCCGCACCAGAACGGCGCCGCCCCCTGCCGCGCCACTGCTGGCCAGACCGTTCGCCAGATCGCCCGTTCCATCGTTGGTCGAGCCCGCGCCGCCGCCACCGCCCAGTACCAGTTGCGACACGCTGTTGGGGGCGGCTGTACCGCCCCGGCCGCCAACCGCCGCAGCGTTCGCCCAGGCATTCCCCCCGGTCCCGCCAGCACCTCCGCCGGCACCACCACCACCACCGCTATTGTTGAAGTTGTTGCTCGGCGAGGAGTCAGTGCCGCCGCCACCCGCGTTGCCGGGAGCACCGCGCGCGGAACTGCCGTTCGGGTAGCCTTCCGCACCCGTATCGGAGGCCACACCGCCGCTCAGCACATACCGGGGGGTACCGGCGATACCTTCACCTTTCTGTCCGTGAAAGCCGACGGTGCCGTTGGCTGGAGCAGGGCTCCGGAAGGCTATGGCCGATCCGTTGACGTCCCCGGTCAGTTGCCGGCCCACGCCGCCGCGAAAGCCCAGGCCGGTCGTGGTGATGCTGCCACCGTTCAGGTTCAGAGTGCCCGCCACGTCGATGCCCACCACGCCGCCGGTCGAGCCGTTCCAGGCCGGCGCGGTGATGGCCGTGGCCCCAAGAGTCGCGCTGCTGTACTGCGGTACCCGGATGACCTGGAAGCGTTTGGCACCGCTGGTCGCGCTGTAGGCCGAGTTGGTGTAGCTATTGATCAGACCGCCGCCGCTGCCGTCACCCCGGATGCTCACGCTCCCGTTGCCGCTGGAGGCGGAGGTCGCCACGACATACTCGTACTTGCCAGCGTTCACAGCAGTCGCGCCTGAGCCGGAGGTTCCACCGCTGCCGTAAGCTGTACTGTCGGCCGTATTGAGGGTCGCGTCCTGCATCTGCATGACCAGCAGCAGGTCCCCCGCCGTGATCTGGGTACTGGCACCTGTGCTGGCCCCCAGCGAGAGGGTCATTCCCCCCGCAGAGGCGCTGACCGTTCCGGGATAGTAGGTGTTGACGATGCCCGTGATATTGGTGCCCACGCCGTCTTTGCCGGGCGAGGCACAGGTGATGGCCTGGCCCGCCGATCCCAACGTGACCAGTCCCGTCACCAGCCAGGCGCAGGGCCGCCACATGCCGCTTTTCCTTTCTTTCAACATGACCGTCCTCACTTCTTCTGCCCCAGCGTCTCGTCCAGCGTCAGGTCCAGGCGCAGGTACGCGCCGGGCCGGGTGTAGGCCGCGCTGCTTGTCAGGCCGTCGAAGCCCTTGAAGTTGTACCCGGCGGTGAGCCAGGTGCCCGGCAGGGCGCGGAAGCTGCCTTCCAGGCCCACGCCGTACTGGGTGGTCTGGCTGGCTGGCTGGCTCAGCACGCGGCCCCAGGCGCCCACGCCGAAGCGTTCGCCCAGATAGGCCGTGCCTCCCAGCGACCCCTGCCACGTGAAGCTGCCCTGATCGGCCAGCAGCGTGCGCGTCTCCAGGCCGCCACGCAGCGCCCAGGCGGGCTGGCGGTACTCGGCGCTCAGGCCGGTGTTCAGTTCGGGGGTGCCGCCCGCCAGGCTGCCCTGAAGGTAACGCGCGTAGCCCAGGCTGCTCAGGCTGTTGCCCCGGTAGGCGTACCCCAGGCTCAGGCGCTGGCCGTCTCTGCCTTGACCGTACTCGGCCAGGCCGTCAGCGCTCAGGGTGAGCTCGTCGCTCAGGCTGCCAGTGATCCCGGCGCGCACGACTACCCCGAACTGCCCGTCCTTGCGGGTCACGTCAGTGCCCAGCGCCGCGCTGACGCGGTCGGTCTTGTAATTCAGGTCGGCCCCGGCGCCCATTTCGGCCGTGCCGGTCGCCATGCCGTACAGCGCGCTACCACGCAGGCCCAGCGCCAGGCGGTCGTTCAGCGGCAACGTGGTCGTCACCCCGAAACGGGCGCGGTTGCCGGCGCCGCTCGCGGTGGGCAGTTCGTAGCCGGCGGCGTAGGTCGTGTTACCCACCGTACTGTCCAGGGTCAGGGCGGCGACCTGGCCTTCACCCCAGGTCACCCGGTCACTCAGGCCCAGGCTCACGTTGCGGCTCACCTTGAAGCGGGCAGTGATTTCGGTGGTTGTATCCAGATTGCCGCTCAGGGGCTGCGTGTGGACGATATCCACGTCCACCGGGTCCTGGTGGTAGCCTACGCTCGCCACGGCGCCCAGGCCGTACTCGTCGCCGAAGGCGTAGCGCGCCCCCAGGCCCACGCTGAAGGGCGCGAGGCGGTAGTCCGCGCGGGCCGTCACGCTGCCGCCGCGCCTGTGCTCACTGTTCTCGACATCGGCCACGCGGGGCAACGGCACGTCGCGGTACTCGGCGTCCACGACCGCGCTCAGACGCGGGGTCAGGCGGCCGGTGTAGTTGCCCGACACTTCCAGGCCGTCACCGAACTTGCCCAGACCGGCGTACCCGGGCTGCTGGTAGCGCACGCGCGCGCTCAGGGCCTGACCTTCGGAGGGTGTGGTGCTCACGCTGGCGCTGGCCTGCACGCCGCCGCTGTAGGCGACCAGGGCATCGGCCGAGGTGGTGCCGTCCGCATACGTACCGCGCACACCTGCCGTGACCCGGCCGTCGAGACTGACGGCGGCGGCGCCCAGCGTGGCGCGGCCGGCCGTGTACTTCACCTGCGCTCCGTAGGCCAGGGTACGCCGGCCCAGCGGGTCGCTCAGGCGGTAGCTGGCCGACACAGCACGTTCGTTGAGCTGGCCGTCAAGACGGTCGAGCGCGCGCGTCAGGGTGACGACGCCGCTGCGGGGGTCGAGAACGTAGTCCACGTTGCGGGCCAGCGTCACGCGCGACAGTTCCTTACCGGTCTGACGCTCCAGCGTCAGGACTTCGAGCGTCTCGCTGCCCTCGCTGATGTTCTGGTCCGGCAGGTGCAGCAGCCGCGTGCCCTCGGGCGCGAGCCGCAGGTCCGAGACCCGGTCTTCCGGCACGGCCGCCACGAAACCCGACACCTGCGCGTTGGTCTTGCTATAGGCGGTCAGGGCGGTGAGCTGCTCGCCCAGCGGCAGCACGTCGATGGGCAGGGCCGTGCGGCGATACTCGGCGCGGAAGCTCGGGTGGTCGTAGCTCAGGGCCACCGGGTCGATGCCCTGGAGGGGCACCTGCTCGGTGCTGGCGTCTCCCTGAACCGGGTTGCGCACCAGAGTGTTCTCGTCGGTGGGCAGGCCGTTCTTGTCGGCGGCGACATACAGCTTGCCGGCCCCCACGGGGCCCTCGTAGTAGGCGCGCGCCTGCCAGGTCAGGTCGCCGGCGCTCAGGTTGCCGTCCAGACCCAGGGTCGCGCTCGCCAGACCCACACCGACGCTGTTGCGTCCCGGCGTGACGTCGAAGCGGTAGGCGCGCATCGCTGAACCTTCCATCACTTCCAGGCGCAGCGGCACAGGCGCGCTCTGAGGCTGGAGTTCCAGAATGCCCTCGCCGTCGGTCAGGCGAAGCTGAAAGCCGCTCTCGACCGGGTTGGCGTCGGCCATGCGCGGTTCGAGGCTACTGTTCAGGGTCACGGTCTGCTGGCCTGAAGGACGCCCGAAGGCGTCGAGGGTCCGGATCCGCACACGGATGGGCGTGCTGCCGTCGGCCACCGCCGAGAGGGGCGTGACCTCCGTCCGGGCAGTCGCGCCCATCAGGTAGACGCCCGAGGTCTCGCCCTGGAAGCTCAGGGTGTTGGGGCCCGGACGGATCGGTACGCCCACGAAGGTGAGGCGCTGCGTGCCGGTGATGCCATCCTGGGTATTGGTGCCGATGAGGTCCGTGGAGACGGGCACGCCGTTGACGCTGAGGGTCGGGACCGGTCCCTGGGGCGCCTCAACCGTCACCGAGATGCGGTCGCGCAGGCGGATGACGCTGTCCTTGAGCGGCAGCTTGATGGCCCCGGCGTTCTCCGTGTCCTCCGCAACCGGAGCGCGGCCCACCGACATGGCCGACGCGAGGTCGCCCGCGTCGATCCGGCCCTGCAGGACTTCGGTGCGGTTGCCCGGCAGCACGACGCTCAGGGCCGGCTGGTCCAGTTCGGGCAGGGTGCCCTCCTGGGTCAGCTCGTAGCTCAGCACGCCGCGCAGGGCGGCCGTCCCGGCCATCTCTCCTGCACCGGCCGTGGTCAGCGCCGAAGCGGGCAGGGTCCAGTACAGGACGCCGCTGGCACCCTGCACCGGGTCGGCCACCGGCTTGCCGGCCAGCAGGCTGCTGCCCGGCACGGGAGTCGCCCCGGCGGGCAGGCGGTGCGCGACGGTGACGGTCTGGGCCTGGGCCGGCACGTCGAAGGGCAGCGAGACGGTACTGCGCCGCACGGTCGCTGGGGCCTGCGTTCCGGCCAGGGGAGCGGGAACATTTTCCTGTGCACTGGCCGCCGACCCGAGCATCAGCAGGGCGCTCAGGGTCACGGCGGCGTGTTTGACGTTCAGCTTCACTCTCAGTACCTCCAGCTCACGACGGGATCGGTGGTGGCGGCCCGGGCCTCGCCCGTCCAGTCGAAACGGTACGTGAGCTTCGTCTCACCGGCATTGAGAGTAGTGCTGAGGGTATTGCGCCCTTCTTTCAGGACAGCTCCCCCAGGCAGGGGGTCTTCCAGACGGAAATCGGCCAGCGCGCGCGGGGTCCGCACGGTCAGTTCCACGCTGTAGCCGCCGGAAACTGCCGTGACCACCTTCTCGACCTGAACGTCACCCACCTGTAAGGAGGTGCGGCGCAGCGCGCCCACCTCACCGCCCAGAGGCGCCAGCGGGAAATCCACGCTCGTCAGGCCGCGCACCTGTACCGTGCGGGTGCCGCTCAGGCCGCCGTCGCCGGGCACGGCCAGCGCGGGGTAGGGCACCGTGCTGGGATCGAGCCGCAGCGCCTGCGTTCCGAAGGCCACGTTGGCGAAGTGGTAGCGCCCGGCCGCGTCCGTCAGGACGAGTCGGCCGCCGGCCAGTACGATGCGCGCGCGCTCGATAGGCGTATCGAGCCCGGCGTCGTACCGCCCGTTGCGGTTGCGGTCCACATAGACCATGCCCAGCAGGTCGGACACCGGCGCGAACTTCAGGGGGTCGAGGCGCACGGTGGCCTTCGCCTGGTTGCTGGCGATGGCCCGCGCCACGCCGCCCGCCCCTGTGCCCACGACCTGCACGAAATTGTCGAGTTCGGCCGCCGCCTCGGGGGTCACGCGCAGCGCGTAGGTGATGACCACCTCGCCGCCGGCCGGAATGGACGCGACCGTCCAGCGCAACTGCCCGTCCGTCACCGTGGGGTCGGCCAGGGGCTGCCCCCCCAGCGTCGCCGTGCCGGCCAGGTACTGCAGGCCGTTCGCCGGGCTGTCGGTGATCACGGCGTCCACCACGGCGGTCGTGGCCGAGGCGTTGCGCACGCGCAGGGTGTAGGTGAGGCGGTCGCCGTAGGTCACGGTCTGCGCCGAGACGGTCTTCTGGATCAGGAGCTGCGCGCTCCAGACCGGCGTGGCGACGGCGTTGCTGGGCAGCGGCGTGGGCAGCTCGGTCGTCACGAAGTTGAAGATGTTGGTCAGGGCCTCGCCGTCAACGGCGCGCGCGCTCACGGTCGCCTCAACCGTCAGGGTCCGCGACTCGCCGGGGGCCAGGGTGCCCAGGCGCCACTCGGCCACCTGCGCGCCGGCCGCGCCGCCGAGCGTGCCGCCGTCGGAAACCCGCACTCCGTCGACGTGCGCCGGCAGCGGGTCGCTCACGACCACACCAGTCAGCGGACGGGCGAAGGGATTACGCACCGTCAGCGTGTAGCTCAGGCGGTCGCTCACGGCCACGGTCGCGCCGTCTGCCAGGACCCTGCCGTCCGCCGAGGTCGCCACGACGCTCTTGCGCAGCTCGGGGAGGCCGTTCTCGATGGCGGAGACGAGGTCGCGGGTGGTGTTGCTCGTGCCGCGCTCGCCCTGCACCGTGAGCAGCGCCTCCAGTGGGCCAGTCTGCGAGGGCGAGTAGCACACCCGCACCGGCGAGGTCTGGCCGGGAGCGAGCGTGAAGGGCTGGGCCAGGACCGCGCCGCCGGGACCGGTCAGGGTCGCCTGGGCCGCGCCCTGCGGGTAGGTGATGACCACGCGGAAGTTGTCGCTCACGTCTCCCGTGTTCTGGACCGTGTGGTCGAAGCACACCTGCTGCCCGACCACCGCGAAGGCGCGGGTCTGGGTGTCCTCGGCCGTGCCTTCGGGGGCCAGCGGCTGGTCCAGGGGCCCGATGGCGACGCCCGGCAGGTAGCGCACGTCGGCCGTCGCAGTGCTGCTCGCACTCAGGGTGCGGCTCTGCACGGTGGCCGTGTTGGGAATGACGCGGCCCTCAGCACCCAGGGTCGCCAGCATCCGGAAGGTCAGGGCCAGGGTCTCGCCGGGCGCGAGGCTGGGCACGCGCACGCGCACGCCGCGCACGGGCTGGGTTTCCTGGGCGCTCCAGACCGTGCCGTCGGTGGTGTATTCCAGGCTGCCCTGGCCCGCCGAGGCGCTGCCGGGCACGAAGCTCAGGCCCTGCGCGAGCTGGTCGGAGAGCAGGTCGGTCAGGACCACCTCGCGGCTGCCGCTCCGGCCGGAGTTGTTGGCGGTCACGTTCACGGTCGTCTCGGTGCCGGGGCGCACCAGGGCGGGCGTGAAGGTCTTGGTGACGTTCAGGACCGGCGGCGCGCCAACCCGCACGCGGCTCACGTTGGCGCCGTGCTGGCTGCCGCCGCAGGACGCGACGAGGTTCACGAAGGCGTCGCCCTGATCGTTCGGGCCGGTGTCGGCCACGAGGAGAACGTCGGCACTGGCGTCGGGCGCGAGGTCCACGCTGCTGATGCCCGGCTCGCCGTCGTCGAGCACGCCGTTGCGGTTCAGGTCCGCGTACAGGGCCAGGGTCGGCGCGAAGGCACTGGCGTCCTCGCGGCGCACCGACAGGGGCAGCGTGGCCCGCTCGTTGCCCGCGTTGACGACCGTGTATCGGAACACGGCGCGCTCGCCCGGCAGGAGGTCCGTGCTCTGGCCCGGCGCTGCCACCGTGCCGCCGGGCGTGACGCTCACGGCGCACACGGCCTGGATGACGGTCGTGACCACGTTGCTGTCGCTGCGGGTGTCGCCACCTGGCGTGACCGCCTCGAAGGTCGCGGTGGCCTGGTTGCTGATGGCCGTGCCGGCAGGGGTGCCCGCCGCCAGGGCCGAGGTCACGCCGGCCAGCAGGCCGGTCAGCAGGGTGGTTCGCAGGGCGGGGGGGCGCAACATGGGGTCTCCTTGAGGGGCGCTGGCCGCTCAGGGAACGCCGCGCGGGAATTGAGGGAGCACTCGGCAGTGCGGGAAGGCCACAGGAAAAAGTGATTCCGATGTTAGGGAAGGCCGGGTGACAAAAAACAAACGGACGCCGGCCTGGGAAAGCCGGCGCACCTCGGAAAAAGGAGCAGAGGTGCGCCGGCGCAGGAGACTCAGTTCACCTTGACAGTGAAGGTCAGCTCCATGGTGGAGTTGGCAGGCAGGGCGTCAGGCACGTTGTCGTTGTTGGCGTCCGCCGCGACAGCGATGACCGTACCGGCCGCTGCGCCCACGGTGGGGGCCGTCGCCGACCAGCCGCCGTTGCCGATCTTGTAGATGACCTTGCTCACGGCGCCGCCGTTGACGGTCAGGGCCGCCGCCTGGAAGGTAGTGTTGGCCGGAACCGTATCGTTCAGGGCGAAGTTCGTCACCGGCGAGTTGTAGTTGTTCTTGCCGATGATGCGGTAAACGATGTTGCTCAGGGGCAGCGCGGTGGTGCTGCCGGCGGTGTAGCCGGTGGGGTTGTCGATGCCTCTCTGGGGCGTGGCGCCGGCCACCGTCGTGCCGTCCTGCGCGAACTTGGCGACGGCCACGTTCCCCACTGCGCCCACCTGGATGACGTCGTTGAGATCCGTCATGGTGATGGTGCTGTAGTTGCCTACGGCCTTCTGGCTCACCGTGTACTGTCCGGCCGCGGTGCCGTTCGGGACCGTGACGACCGCGAAGACGCGGATTTCGGCGCCGGACGCGACGACCGGGGTGACGTAGTTGCCCGCACCGCTGACGGGCAGGGGAGTGCCGCTCGCGTCGACGTAGGTGATGGTCGCGCCGGCCGGGAGGCCCGCCACGGTCGCCGACAGGGTGAAGCTGTCGTTGTACGCGCCCATGTTGGCGACGTCCATCGGGAAGACGGCCACGTTGTCGGCTGCGTTGCCGGTGTTGATGTTGGTCGTGGTGGTGGCGCCGGGGACGACCACCTGGACCGGAGCCGGGACCGGGCTCGCACCCAGGACGCCGTCGGTGCCGTCACCGAACTGTGCGGCCGCCGAATTGATGATGTCCGTGGATACCGTGTCGGCCTGGACATCGGCGTCCTTGAGCGAGTCGGCGCCCACGATGATGCCGATGGGGTCAATGCGCGAGGAGTCGTCGGTGTCGGGCAGGGTCACTTCGGTGCGGTAGATCACCGTGCTGCCGGCCGGGACCGTGACCGTGGGGTAGGTCGCGCCCGCGCCCACCGGAATCGGCGAGCCGGTCGTCGGCCCCAGGAAGCGGACCTGGATGCCGCCGGGCAGCGTGAACACGCCCGTCGTGGCATTGAAGGTGGTGCCGGCCAGCAGCAGGCCGTCCGGGCCGACGGGGAACAGCTGCACAGTGTCGCCGGCGGTCGTGCTGTTGTTCTTCAGGTCGTTGGTGAAGATGATGACGTCCGGGGTGCCGACCTTGTCGTTGGTCTGGCCAGCCGGGTTGGCGGGCGTGTTGTTGTCGTTGTCGGCCTTGGGGTAGGCGACCTGACGGTTGCCCTGCGCGTCCACGACAATGGGCGTGCCGCCCGAGGTGGGGTCACCTGGGTTGCTGGGGGTCGAGGGGTAGGCGGTCGTGACTGGGTTGGTGGGGTCGGTGCGGTTGGGGGTCCCGGCCGTCACGGTCGGCACGTTGGCGTTGCCCAGGGCAGGCGGCGTGGCGGCCGAGGTGCCGTCGGGGCCCACGGGATTGGTCGGGTTGGCGACGTTGGGGCTGCCCTGCAGGTTCGGCTGGAAGGTGGTGACCTTGACGAACTGCAGGTCGGCGCCCTGCGCCGGAGTGTTCACGACCGCGCCGGCACTGACCGTCTGGTTTTCGTACAGGGTGCCGCCAGTCGGCACGCCGTTCTGGTTCACGCCCGTGCCGGTTCCCGTGACCGAGGCCTCGGGCGAAGCGCCGTAGGTGGCGTTGGCCGGAGCGTTGGCCGGCACCGTGAGCTGCTGGCTGAACTTGACGGTGCCGCCGGCGCCGGCAGGCAGCGCGATGGTGTAGCTGCCGTCGGGATTCGGGGTCAGGACCTGTCCGCTCGCGTTGAGGTACTTCACGTCGAGGCCCGTGGCGCTGCCCGTCGTGTTGGGGCGCAGAGTCACGGTGAGGGGGGTGTTGCCGGTGTTGACGATGTCGTAGTCCGTGGTCACGACCTGACCGGGAACCGCGCCCGTGATGACCTTGGGGGTGTTGGCCAGCGTGTTGCCGTCGACCGTGCCGTCGTCGTAGACCACGTCGAAGCTGGGCAGGGCCAGCACGGTCGTAGTGACGGTGTTGGAGTCCGAGGTCAGGGTGGCACCAGCGTTGGCGGGATCGGTGAACGAGGCGCTCGCCTGGTTGGTGATGGAGGCGCCGGCGGCCGTGTTGGTGGTGTTGGGGGACACGTTGGGGGCTGCCGCTGCCACGCCTGCCGCTAGGGCCACCATCAGGGAGATAAACTTCGCGTTTCCTTTCATACTTCCTCCTTGCTCATGACCCCTGCGGGCCGGGCAACTTCTTTCCTACCTAACCGCAACACACTGAACAGAACCCTGACTCAGCCAAACACCCCCGTAGGGGAACTTCACCGGCCGGACTCGGCGCGCACCCCGGCCCAGGCCGGGCCGTACACGGTGCATGAAGAACAGCACGGCTCCAGAACGTCCTGCCAGGCGGGAAAACCGGAACTCCGTCTCCAGGCTGGCGCTGCACTGAACTTCTGGGGAGAGACCTGGGGAGGGGGCGGACATGTTCCGCCGGAGACCTGTCCTGCGAAACTTAAGGAAGACTAATATTGAGGCTCTTACGCCATACTTACTGGGAAGTAGGCAGAGTTGCCATCTGCAATTAACCGTTTGGGGAGGTTCCCGGCGGGGTCCGGAAGGGCGTCCTGGACACGGAAACGGGCTACCCGCCGGCAAGCGGATACGCCGCGTCATGAGCGGGCAGAGGAGCTCAACCCCCCCCAGGGGGAATAAGCCTGCTCCCTCTGACCCTCCGGTCGGCGCGGCTCCACGCCTTCAGGCTACCGGCCCCTGCCGGCACACGTCACCAAGAAGCCCGACAGCCCCGCACTGGGCGCGGTTTATCTGTCCGTTCCTTACAAATGCCGCCCGCGCGAGACGCCATGCTGGGGGCCGGAGGCAAGACATGGCGCGGATCACGCGGTACAGCAAGTTCGAGGGGGAACTCGACCAGCTCGATTCCTCGGAACTCATGCAGATGATTCAGGAAGCGCTGCTAGGTCAGGGCATGAACGACCCCTACGACCCCGACCCCAACGCGCGCCCCAGCATGGACGACCTGTTTGACGCCATTCTGGAGGCCCTGGCCGAACGCGGCATGATTCCCGAAGAACAGCTTCTGGAGGCCATGCAGGCGGGCGACGTGCGCGAGACGGCCCTGGGGCAGCAGATCGAGCGCCTGATGGACAAGCTCCAGCAAGACGGCTTCATCCGCAAGGAATTTGAGGACGAGGAGGGCCAGGGCGGCGCGGGGCAGGGCGGCGAGGCGACCTTCCAGCTCACCGACAAGAGCATCGACTTCCTGGGCTACAAGAGCCTGCGCGACCTGATGGGTGGCCTGGGCCGCAGCAGCGCGGGCGCCCACGACACCCGCGAGTACGCCTCGGGCACCGAGATGACCGGCGAACTCAAGAACTACGAGTTCGGCGACACCATGAATCTCGACACGACCGCCACGCTAGGCAACGTGATTTCCAAGGGCTTCGACCAGCTCGAGGAATCCGACCTCGTGATCCGGCAGGCCGAGTACAACTCCTCGGCCGCGACGGTCGTGCTGCTCGACTGCTCGCACTCCATGATCCTGTACGGCGAGGACCGCTTCACCCCGGCCAAGCAGGTGGCCCTGGCCCTCGCGCACCTTATCCGGACGCAGTACCCCGGCGACACGGTGAAGTTCGTGCTGTTCCACGACTCGGCCGAGGAAGTGCCGGTGGGCAAGCTGGCGCAGGCGCAGATCGGGCCGTACCACACGAACACGGCCGGTGGCCTGCGGCTCGCGCAGCAGCTCCTGAAGCGCGAGAACAAGGACATGAAGCAGATCGTGATGATCACCGACGGCAAGCCCTCGGCCCTCACGCTGCCCGACGGCCGCATCTACAAGAACGCCTACGGTCTGGACCCCTACGTGCTGGGCGCCACTCTGCGTGAAGTCGCCAACTGCCGGCGCAGCGGTATCCAGATCAATACCTTCATGCTCGCGCGGGATCCCGAACTCGTGGGCTTCGTGCAGCGGGTCTCGGAGATGACGCGGGGTAAGGCCTATTTCACGACGCCCCAGAACATCGGTCAGTACGTCTTGCAGGACTTCATGACCAACAAGACCAAACTGGTGAACTAGGCACCGAAACTCTAGCGGAGCGGTCCTATTCGGGGCCGCTCCGCTGCGTTGCTGTGGGCCTTAGCGCAGGCTCTCGGGGCGGCGGCGCAGTTCGTCGCGGATCTCGGCGAGCAGTTTTTCCTCGGCGGTCGGCTCGGGGGGGGCGGGAGGCGCGGCCGGCTTCCTGAAGCGCTCGGTGACCAGGTTCATCGGGCGCACCACGAACACGTACACGACGAGCGCCGTCAGGAGAAAGGCGATCAGCGCCGTCACGAAGCTGCCCCAGTCGAACACCACGCCGTTCACCGCGAAGCGGCCCGCAACCTCACCCCGGCCCCCGGTGGCCAGCTTGATGAGCGGGGTCAGGAAGGCATTGGTAAAGGCCGTGACCACCGACCCGAACGAGGCGCCGATGACCACCCCGACCGCCAAGTCAATGACGTTGCCCCGCATGACGAAATCCCGGAATCCACTAAGCATGGGTCAATCTTTACAGTTCACCCTGCCAAATACAATTTCAGCGCCCGCAGGGGGGTGTTAGCCTCTGGCAAATGAAACTGGGCGACTACCGGGCAAAACGGAACAAGCGGACGCGGCTGGCAGACTGGGACACCCGGGACGACGGCGGGTTGAGCAAGGAAGAGGCCCAGCCGCTGCTCGCCGAGCTCCAGGAGGAACTGGCCACCTGGCAGGAACGGCTGTACGCCGAGGGCAACCAGTCGCTGCTCGTGGTCCTCCAGGCCCGCGACGCCGGGGGCAAGGACGGCACGGTGAAAAAGGTCATCGGGGCGTTCAATCCGAACGGGGTGCGGGTCTCGAACTTCAAGGTTCCCACCCCCGAGGAAAAGGCGCACGACTTTCTGTGGCGCGTGCATGCCCAGGTGCCGCGCGCCGGCATGATCGGCGTGTTCAACCGCAGCCACTATGAGGACGTGCTCGTGCCCCTGGTCCACGGCGAGATGGACGAGGAGGGGGCTGAGGAACGTCTGAAGGACATTCGGCACTTCGAGTCGCTGCTGGGACGCAGCGGCACCCGAACTGTGAAGTTCTACCTCCATATCAGTGCAGACGAGCAGAAAGAACGCCTCCAGGCGCGGCTCGACGACCCCAACAAGCACTGGAAGTTCAACCCCGGCGACCTCGCCGAGCGGGCGCTGTGGGACCGCTACACGGACGCCTACGAGATGTGCCTGGGCACGAGCACCGACGACGCGCCCTGGTATGTGGTGCCTGCCGACCGCAAGTGGTACCGCGACCTGCTCATCAGCCGCGTGCTGCTGCACACCCTCAAGGACATGGACCCGCAGTACCCGGACGTGGAGTTCGACCCCGCAGCCATCGTCATTGAGTAGTCGGGTGCCCACCGGCGACAGGAAAGGGCGGGGGCGGCGCCGCCTCTCCCCCGCCCCGCACCTACAGGTTCAGTCGTCGGCAGCCTGGCCGGACCCGCGGGGCACCGCCGGGTTCTCGACGAACTCGGTCGGGTCGTACAGGTCGAAGCCGATGCCCTTCTCGTAGTCCTGAATCTTGACATGTAGCCTCTTGACGTCGCCCTCGACCATACCGTAGTCGAAGGTGTCCCAGATGGCGGTGGTCCCGAAGTTCTCGCCCTCGAAGGTCGGCACCTCGCGCGTCTTGCGGATGCCCTCTTCCAGCGCCTTGCGGCTCTCGATGCCGAGGTTGCGGAAGGCCACCTGCATCACGTCGCGCGAGAAGTCGCGCGGGCCGTAGATACCGGCGCGGTACACCGTCTCGTAGAAACTCTGCCAGTCGGGGATGAGCGTCGCGGCAGGCATCGAGAACTGACCGATGACGTTCTTGACGGCGTCCAGCGTCTGCTCGGGGTAGTAGTAGAGGTACATGCGCACGCCTTCGAGAAAGAAGTTGTAGTGCGCCGCCTCGTCCACCGCGATGGTCTGGGCGACCTTGGCGAGGACCGGGTCGGACACGCCCGCGAGGTGCGGCCGGTCGCTCTTGCCCTGGGCGATCTTCATCATGTTCAGGTAGTTGAGCTGAGTGGCCCGCTCCTGAAACACGGTATACACGAGGTTGTGGATGGCGTCTGGGAAGGGCAGTTCCCAGGTCTGGGCGCGCAGGCGCTCCTTATATTCCTCGATCCAGGCGGGGCTGCGCTGGCCGCTGAACAGCACGGCGTTTTCCCAGGCGTCGGCGTGCTTTTCCTCCTCGCTGCCCCAGCGCAGCTGAAAGTGGCTGCGGCCGTGCGAGCGCCGCACGAGGTGCACGAGGTTGGAGGTGAAGTCCGGAGCGTACTGCTCGACGGCGAAAAAGCCCTGAAGCACCGTGATGAGTTCGGGCGGCAGGTCCTTGTTCATGTTCCGCCAGTCGAAGGACTGGTCGGCGTTCCAGTTGCGCGTCTCCTGGCTGCGGGCGGTGTACCAGCGGTACAGGCCCAGGAACCCGCGCTCGATCAGGCGGTCTTTTTCGCGGTTGCTCAGCAACCCGGCAGGCGTCTGGGGACGCTCGTTCAACATGTTGGGAGGGAGGATGTCGGCCATGCGCGTATCTCCTTCGCCGTCCGGCAGTTCGGGTTCATGGACGGGACTGCGCTCAGTCTACGGCGCCTTGTTGAGAGTCATTCCCGACTGGGACCGGGTGTAACTTCACCCCGCGTCATGCCGGGGTCAGGAGGCGGGCACGAGACGCAGCAGCGTGATCTCGGGCTCGCAGAGGTTGCGCAGCGGCAGACCGCTCAGGCCTAGGCCCCGGCTCACGTAGCCCGGCGTGCCGTGTGCTCCCGTGACCCAGCCCATCGCGTAACGCTGGCCGTAGCGGCTGGGCACCACCGGCGCTCCGACGAGCGGCAACCGCACCTGCCCTCCGTGCGTGTGGCCTGAGAGCACCAGCCCCACCCCAGGCGGCAGTTCGGGCAGCAGGTCGGGGTTGTGGCTGACGAGCAGCGTGGCGCGCGTCTCCGCCCCCGCCAGGGCCGCCGCCGCGTCAGGCTGGCCGTTCCAGTAGTCGTCCAAGCCCGACACCCACAGGTCACGGCGCACGGCGCGGCCCGCGTTGCGCAGCACCACCACGCCCGCCGCCGCAAACTCGGCTTCGAGGCGAGTCCGGCGCGCCGCCCAGTCGGACCGCCGGGGGTCAAGCGGGCGCCTCTCCTCATGCCCGAAGCTGCCGTAGTCGTGGTTGCCCCATACCGCGTAGGTGCCCAGTGGGGCGCGCAGCCGGGCCAGCTCGGCCAGCAGGTCACCGGGGGCCGCGTGCGCCCGGCGGTCGAACTGGTCGCCGCCGAGCAGAATCAGGTCCGGGCGCAGGGCCAGCGTCGCCCCGACCCAGGCGCGTACGCTGCCCACCCCGATATACGGCCCGAAGTGCAGGTCGGTCAGGAAGGCGACCGTCAGTGGGGCACTCAGGCCAGGCAGGGCGCGCGTGTGCCGCGTGACCCCGAAGCGGTAGGCCTGCGCCGCCCCCGCGCCGCCCAGCAGGGCCAGGGCCGCGCCGCCGCCCAGCACACTACGGCTCAGGCCACGCAGGACGCGCCGCCGCGCCGGATCGTGGGAAGTCAGGAGCCTCATCCTGCGCAGCGTAGGGGAATAGCCCCGGCCCGGCGTCATCCGGAAGGGGGAAGGCCCGGCTCCTCTGCTGTTTACTCTTCCCGGCTATCCGCGCCGCCCGGACCGGACGCTCCGTGACACACTGCCGTCAGACCCCGCCCCCTACACTGACCGCGTGAATCCCAACGACGCCTCCCCCTCTGCCGACCCGGACATTCTGGTCATCGACGTCCTCGACGAGGACGCCGGCCTCGCGGACGTCGAGGACAGCCGGGGCCGCACCTATCAGGTGCCCGCCGAGTGGCTGCCCGGCGCGGCCGACGGCGCGGCCTACCGCGTCCAGGTGGGCCGGAGCGGCGTGACCTTCACCCCCGACCCGGACGGCGCGCGCGCGCTGCGCGAACGCAGCAAGCAGACGCTGCTCGACTTCTCCGACGAGCCGGGTACATGAGCCGGCAGGTCGTGGTGCTGCCGGACCTGCACGGGCGGGCCGACCTGCTCGCGGCGGCGGTGGCGCGGTCTCCGGAGGCGCATTTTCTGTCACTGGGCGACGCCATCGACCGGGGCCGGCAGAACATGGAGACGGTCGCGGGGCTGCTGCGCCTGCGGGCCGAGGGCCGCGCCACCCTGCTCATGGGCAACCACGAGCGCATGGCCCAGGAAGGCCCGCACTGGTACCGGGAGTATCTGGGCACGCACGACCTCGGTGCCTACCGCCGCGCGATGGAGGGCTTTCAGAGCTGGATGCGCGCGGGCGGCGACACGGTGCGCCAGGAACTCGGCGGGCTGACGCTCGAGCAGTTTCCGGCGCTGCTGAGCGAGTACCTCGCCGACCTCAAGCGGGTGGTGTACGTGACCGGCGACGGCCAGATCCATGACGAGCCGCCGCCGGCCGACGTGCCCAGCGTGCTCGTCGCGCACGCCGCGCCGCCGGTCGTGCACGAGCAGCACCGCAACCCGCTGTCGGCGGCGCTGTGGCTGCGGCCCTTCGAGGGCCCCTTTCCCCTGCCCCCCGGCGTGGTCTACAGCCTGCACGGCCACACGCCCGTGCGGACCCCCACCCGACTGAACCGCCACCTGTATGTGGACCTGGGAGCCTACGAGACCGGGCGCTACGCCCTCGTCGAGATCGGCAACCCGCGCAACCTGCCCGAGATCACCGTACTGTGCGGGCGCGGCAGCCCCGAGCTCGCGCAGCGCTACCCCCGGTTCGGCGAGCCGGTGCCGGTCCATCCGGTCGAACTGGTGCCCTCGGCGGCCACTGCCCAGGCCCCGGCCGCGCCCAAACTCGGGCGGCCGTAGGGGCCCGGACCCGGGCTGAACCCCTCCTTTGGGTGGACGCGCGGCGGGCGGCATGTTCCTAGGCTCGGGGGGACGGGAAAAAAGATGAGACCCTTCCATCTTTCTTCTCTATCTGACCTTTAGGATGTGCCCTGTGACCGATCCGACCCCCCACGCTGCCCTGGCCCCGGACGCCCGCCCGGACCCGCTGCGGCTTATTCCCCCGCCCAGCCGCCACCCGCTGACCTCCGTGCTGCTGGGCCTGATGTTCCTGTCGCTGATTCCGGCACTGATCCTGGCGTTTCAGCGGGTGGGCTACGAGCAGGCCCAGAAGTCGGCGGCGCTCGTCATGGACTATCCGGCGCTGGTGGCGCAGGCCAAGCGCTACGGCCAGGAGCCGCAGGCGCTGCTCGACCGTTACAAGGCGCTGGGCGTCAACGGCGTGGCCCTCTACGAGGACGTGATCGGCAGCCTGGAGCAGCGCGGCCAGATCTATATCCGCGCCGGGTCGGACCTCGCGGCCGAGAATCCAGGCCTGAACCTGAAGCCCGGCAGCGTCTACATGCGCTCGCTGGTGCCGGGCGTGGCCGAGGCCCTGCCCCCCCAGTACACCATCCCGACCCGCACGGTGAGCATCCGGGGCCAGGAGTGGATCGAGTGGCCCACCGACCCGCGCTTCCTGCCCGCCGGGCCGGACCAGGCGTTGCTCGCCCGCCTGAAGAGCCAGAACCTGACGCTGGTCTACCGCCCCTATGCCGACGACGCCGTGAAGAACGTGGGCGCCAACTGGCCCGACGTTCCCTTCATCGCCTTTACCGGCGACGAGGTGATCGGCGCGCGCACGCCCGAACTGCTCGCGCAGGTCAGCGCGCGCATGGGGAACCGCACGCCCGCCATCATCGAGTCGAATGTGCAGCGCGGCCTGGACGACCTCGTGGCCGCGCACGGCGGCGCGCGCATGTTCGCCCTGAACCCGTCGTGGCAAAACCGCCTCGCGCCGCTGGACGTGGCGAGCAAGTACAATCTCGCCGCCCGCGAGCGCGGCATGCGCCTGATGTACCTGCGCCCCTACCCGACCATCAACGAGACCGAGGACATGCTGCGGCGCACCACCGAACTGCTGCGCGCCTCGGGCGTGCGCGTGACCCAGCCGCAGATTACCTATTTCGAGCCGAGTGCGCTGCTGCGCGCCCTGAGCATCGTGGGGCCGCTGGCCGCGCTGCTGCTGTTGGGCCTGAGCTTCCCGCTGCGCTGCCTGGGGCTGCTCGCCGCCGGCCTGAGCCTGCTGCTGGCACTGGGCATGAACGGCTTCAACCCGTTCGCCGGGGCGGCGCTCGTCGCGGCCGTGACCTTCCCGGCACTGGGAATGGTGCTGCGGCGCTCGCGGGTCAGCGACTGGTTCGTGGCGACCGGCCTGAGCCTGGTGGGCGTGCTGTTCGTCTCGGCCCTGGGGGCCACGCACGACAGCACCCTGGGCCTGGACCCCTTCCGGGGCGTGGGCCTGACGCTGGTGCTGCCGCTGGCCCTGGTCGCCGCGAGCTTCCTGCCGCGCCAGGACCTGCGCAAGACGGCGCACGACCTCTACAGCACGCCCATCCGTCTGGGTGACATCGCGGTGATGGGCCTGGGGCTGGCCGTGTTCGCGCTGGTGTTCCTGCGCCGGGGCAACACGACGAGCGGCGCGAGTGTGAGCAGCACCGAGGCCGACCTGCGCCAGAGCCTGCAGGACAGCATCATCCGCCCACGCTTCAAGGAGATGGCGGCGCATCCGCTGGGCCTCATCGGCCTGAGCGGCACGCTGCCGGGCTACTTCAGCGCGCTGCTCGTGCTGGGCGGCGTGGTCGGGCAGGCCAGCATCCTGAACACCTTCTCGCACTTCCATACGCCGCTGCTCATCAGCGCGGCGCGGGCCTTCATCGGGCTGGGCGTGGGCCTCATCGCCGGTCTGGTGGGCATTCAGGTCATCAAGCTGGCGCTGCGGCTGTGGAACACCTACGGGCGTCCGCCCGCCCAGCCGGCCGAGGCGCGCGCGTGAGCCGTGTGGCCGTCAGCGGCTACTACGGCTTCGGCAACACCGGCGACGAAGCCATCGCCCTGGCGATCAGCCGCGAGCTGCGCGCCCAGGGCCACACGCCGCTGCTGCTGTCGAACACCCCCACCGAGACGGCCACGCTCTACGGCTGTGAGAGCGCAGCGCGCATGAAACCGGCTGCGCTGCTGGGCGCGCTGCTGCGCTCGCGGGTGCTGCTTTCGGGTGGCGGGGGGCTGCTTCAGGACAAGACGAGTGCCCGCAGCATGGCCTACTACCTGGGCGTCATCTCGCTGGCGCGGCGGCTGGGAAAACAGGTGGTCATCTTCAACCAGAGCATCGGGCCGCTGAGCGAGGAGGGCGGGTCGAAGGTGGCCCGCGCCCTGCGGGGCCTGCGCGTCGTGGTGCGCGACCGGGGCAGCCTCGACACGCTGGAACGGCTGGGCATCACGGCCGAGCTGGGAGGCGACCCCGCGCTGCTGCTCGCACCCACGCCGGGCCTGACCCGTGACGACAACACGGTGGTCGTGGCCCCGCGCGGCGACGTGCAGGAGGCCCTGCCCGCCCTAAAAGAAGCGATCGCGGCGCTGCGCGCGGGCGGCCGGCGTGTGGTGGCCCTGAGCTTCATGCCCTCGCACGACGACGAGGCCGCGCGTGACCTGGGTGCCGACGAGGTGGTTAGCACCCGCGATCCGCAACTGGCACTGGACACCATCGCCCAGAGCGGGTTCGTGATCGGGGTACGGCTGCACGCCGTCATCCTGGCCGCCGCCGCCGGGGTGCCGTTCGCGGGCGTCGCCTACGATCCCAAGGTCGAGGGATTCTGCCGCGACGCGGGCTCCCCGACCCACAGCATCACGCCCGACGCCGGGGCCCTGAGCACCCAGGCTCTCGCCCGCAAAGCCCCCGACTGGGAGGCCGTGACCGCCATGAAGGAGCGGGCGCGGCAAAGTTTCGTGGGACTGGGGAAGTAGGCCATAGGAAGCAGGGAGGGGAGCCGGTCGGCCCCTCCCGCTTTTTTTGCCGTAGGACTACTGCGCGACCAGCTCCAGCGCGAAGCACAGGCTGTTGTCCATCCCCACGTAGTAGCCGTAGTTGGGAATCCGGACAAAGCCCGCCGATCCGTAGAGCCTGATGGCTTCGGGCTGGCCGTCGCCGGTCTCGAGAACCAGCCGCCGGTAGCCCGCCGCGCGGCCCCGCGCGATCAGCTCGGTCAGGACGGCGCGCCCCAGGCCCCGCCCGCGCGCCCCCGGCAAGGTGTACATGCGCTTGATCTCAGCTTCGTCGGCGCTCAGACGCTTGAGGGCGCCGCAGGCGAGGGGCTCACCGGCCTCCTCTGCCACCACGAGCACCGAGCCCTCGCCCGCCAGAACGGAGGGGTCGAAGGGCTCAGTACGCTCCTCGGTGTCGTTGTAGATGGCCCGCAACTCGCGCTGCTGGGCCGTCATGAGGGCCACGGCGCGGGGGTCGGTCGGGGACAGGAGACGAAGCTCAGGCATGGAGCAAGAGTAAATGGCCGGCGCGTCAGGCGTTCCGGGGAACGGCGCGGTCCGCCCGCCGCCCCGCCCCGTCCGGCGCGGCGGGGGGCAGCGGAGGCCGGAAGGACCGCAGGCGCAGGGCATTGCTCAGGACAAAGACGCTGCTCAGGCCCATCGCGGCGGCGGCCAGCACGGGCGAGAGGGTGATGCCCACAGGTGCCAGCACGCCCGCCGCCACCGGGATGAGGGCCGCGTTGTAGGCGAAGGCCCAGAACAGGTTCATGCGGATGTTACGCAGCGTGGCCCGCGAGAGCGCCACCGCATTCGGCACGCCGCGCAGGTCGCCCGACATCAGGATCACGTCGGCGGTCTCGACGGCCACGTCGGTGCCGGTGCCGATGGCCACGCCCACGTCGGCGCGGGCCAGGGCAGGCGCGTCGTTGATGCCGTCTCCGACGAAGGCCACCCGGCGCCCGCCGGCCTGCAACTCGGCCACGGCGTCGGCCTTGCCGCCGGGCAACACCTCGGCCAACACGCGGCGTACCCCGACCTCGGCGGCCACGGCCTCGGCAGTGGCGCGGGTGTCGCCGGTGATCAGGGCGACCTCACTGCCCTGCACCCCGAGCATATGGATGGCCTGGGCGCTGCCGGGCCGCACCGGATCGGCCACGCCGAGCAGCCCCGCGAGCTGCCCATCCACCGCTACGAAGACCGGCGTGCGCGCTCCAGTCGCCAGGGCGGCAGCCTGGGTGCCCAGGTCGCCGACCTCGACACCCACCTGCGCCATGAAGCGCGCCGCGCCGATCTCGACCCGCCGGCCCTCGACCGCGGCGCACAGGCCGTAGCCGGGCAGGGCCTCGAAGTCGTGGGCTACAGGGACGCCCGCCCCCGCCGCCCGTTCGACCGCGCGTGCCAGCGGGTGCTCGGAGGGCCCCTCGGCGGCGGCTGCCACGCGCAGCAGGGCTTCGGGGGTCCAGCCGGGCACGGGGAGCACGTCGGTCACTTCGGGCTGGCCGCGCGTCACCGTGCCGGTCTTATCAAGGGCGACCACCTTCGCAGCGCCCAGGCCCTCCAGCGCCGCGCCGCTGCGAAACAGCACCCCTAGCGCCGCCGCCCGCCCACTGCCCACCATGACGCTGACCGGCGTGGCGAGGCCCATCGCGCACGGGCAGGCGATGATGAGGACCGCCACCGTATGCACGAGCGCGCGCGCCAGGGCTCCCTCGCCGCCCACGAGCATCCAGGTCAGGAAGGTCAGCGCGGCGATGACGAGCACGGCCGGCACGAACACCGCCACCACCCGGTCCGCCAGGCCCTGAATAGGCGGGCGGCTGGCCTGCGCGTCCTCGACGAGGCGCACGATACGCGCCAGGGCCGTGTCCTCGCCCACGCCGGTCGCGCGGAAGGTGAGCGCCCCAGTGCCGTTCACCGTGCCACCGGTCACGGCCGCGCCGAGGGTCTTCTCGACTGGTGCGCTCTCGCCGGTCAGCATGGACTCATCCACATACGAGCGGCCCTCGACGACCTCGCCGTCCACCGGCAGCCGCTCGCCCGCCCGCACGAGCACGAGGTCGCCCACACGCACGTCGCCCGGAGCCAGTTCCAGCACCTCGCCGCCCCGGCGCACCCGCGCGCTGCCGGGTTGCAGGGCCAGCAGGGCACGCATGGCCCCGGCGCTGCGGCCCTTGGCGACCGCCTCGAACAGCTTGCCCAGCAAAATCAGGGTAATGACTACACCCGACGCCTCGTAGTACACGTGCGCGCTGCCCGCCGGAAAGAGGCCGGGGGCCAGCGTGACGAGCAGCGAGTAGCCGAAGGCCGCCGACGTCCCCAGCATGACGAGCGTATTCATGTCGGGGCTCTGGTGGCGCAGCGCCGCCCAGCCCGTGCGGTAGAAGCGCCGGCCGGGGCCGAATTGCACCGGAGCCGCAAGCGCCAGCATCGCCCAGTTCATGGCGCTTTCGCCCACATGGGTCAGCAGCCACATGTGCAGCGGCATCCAGACCATCGGGAGCATGGAGAGCAGCAGCAGCGGCACGCTGAACAGGGCCGCGAAGGTCACCGACCGGCGCAGCGAGGCGATCTCGGCCGCGCGGCGACCGCGTTCGGCGTCCAGACGAGTCTGGGCCTGGGAGGCTGAGGCCTGGTCCGGGGCAGTGGAGACCGTCAACTGCGCTGCCTCCTCCGGCACCTCGTAGCCCGCCTCCCGGACCGCGCCGCGCAGGGCCTCCGGATCGGCGGCGCCCGGCAGGTACACGACGTGGGCGCGCTCGGTGGCGAGATTCACGGTGGCCGCCTGCACGCCCGGCACCTTCTTCAGCCCGCGCTCGACCCGGCCCACGCACGCGGCGCAGGTCATCCCCCCGACCGGGAAGGAGAGTTCGGCCGTCTGGAGCGGCGCAGGCTCAGGCAGCCGCGCCTCGTAGCCGATGTCCTCTACGGCCCGCGCCAGCGCCTCGGGGCCGGTCTGGGCCGGGTCGTAGGCCACACGGGCACGCTCGGTGGCGAGGTTCACGGCCACGTCCTCCACGCCCAGCACCTTCTTCAGGCCGCGTTCCACCCGCCCCACGCACGCGGCACAGGTCATCCCGCCGATGTCGAAGTCCAGGGTCGTCATGTCTTCATGCTACCCCCTGGGGGAGGATAAGACAAGTTTTCCGGAGTAAATAGGCTTGCCAGAGATATTAAGGGTCATTATCTCTTGACACCCTCCCCCCCTGGGTCTACCCTGGGACCATGACCACTGAACTGAACGTCACCGGTATGACCTGCGGACACTGCGTGAAAGCCGTCGAGAAGGCGCTGACGGCCGTGCCCGGCGTGGAGGCCGCGCAGGTGGACCTGTCGCAGGGCCGCGTGACGGTGCAGGGAGCCGCCGACCCGCAGACCCTGATCGCCGCCGTGCAGGCGGAGGGCTACAGCGCGCAGGTGGCGGGGGCGTGAGAAGAAATGGCGATGATTCGCCAGAATCATCCGAGCGGAGCGAGTGGCAAAAGAGACGGGGGCGCGGCGATGAACGAGCCTCTAGCGCTTTCCTGGATGCTCGTCCATCAGAGCGGTCACGTCGGCACCGGGGCCGTCCCCTGCTGCTGACCGTCACGCTGCTCATGGGCGCGGCGCTGGCCGGGGGCCGGGAACCGGTGCCGATGGGCACTCACGGTGGACACGACATGGCGGGCCACAGCATGTCCATGTCCGGGCCGATGTCGGGCCTGTCCATGACCGCCATGAACGCGCAGATGCTCGCGGAACTGCGTCCCTTATCGGGTCGCGCGTTCGACGTGCGCTGGGCACAGCTCATGACCGTGCATCACCGGATGGCGGTGGACATGGCCCGGGCCGAGCTGAAACAGGGGCGCGACCCCCGCGTGCAGGCACTGGCCCGGCAGATCATCGCCGAGCAGAGCGCCGAGCTGACGCGCATGGCCGGCTGGCTGCGGACCTGGGGCGAGGAGGGGACGGCCATGCCCCTGCCCCATAGGATGCCGCCGGCCGCCAGCGACACCGACCGCTGGTTTCTGACCGAGATGATTCCCCATCACCAGGGCGCGGTGGACATGGCGCGTCTCGTGCCCGCGCGCTCGCAGTCGGCCGAGGTGCGGGCGCTGGCTGCGGGTATAGCCCGCTCGCAGAGTGCCGAGATCGCGCAGTTCCGGGCGCTGCTGGGGCAACGGCCATGACGGCCGGCCCGGAGACCGGAGTGGAAACTGGGGCCACCTGCGACACCCACGCCGAGCACCTGTGTATGCCGGCAGACGCCCGCAAGCGCGCCATGCGCCGCCTGAGCATCGCGCGTGGGCACCTCGACAGCATCGTGCGGATGCTGGAAAAAGAGGACGTGTACTGCGTAGACGTGCTGCGGCAGATCAAGGCCGTGCAGGGCGCGCTGTCGGGGGCGGGCGACGTGGTGCTGCGCGGCCACCTCGAAACCCATGTGGCGACTGCCCAGGAGCGCGGCGACACGGCCGAAATCGTCGATGAACTCATGGAAGCGCTGCGCTACCGCTGAGGCGTCAGACGAAGCACCTGCCCGCGCCTAGGGTAGGGCTTCATCTACGGCGCAGGGCCGCCGGCAGCGCGAGCAGGTCGCCCAACCCCGAGGCAGGCAGCAGCGCGTCGAGGTGCGGCAGGGCCGCCGCCACGGCGCGCTGCACTGGCCGGTAGCCCGGCAGCCCGGCCAGCGGCGAGAGCCACACGACCAGCCCCGCGCGGGCGGCGAGGTCACGCATGGCACGGCGCACGAGGTCGGGGTCGCCCGTGTCCAGCCCGTCGCTGAGAATGAGCAGGGCGGTGTCGGGCGTCACACGGGCACGCTCGTCGCGGGCAAGGCGCAGCAGGCTCTGGCCGATGCGGGTGCCGCCGCCCCAGGCCCCGGCCTCCTGCGGCAGCGCCAGCGGGGCGCCGGGAGCCGCGCCGCGCAGCCGGGGGGTGAGACGCACGAGGTCGGTGCTGAACACGTAGACCTCGACCCGCCGGGCGCGCAGGTGCAGCGCCTGGGCAAAGCGTAGCAGCAGCGCGGCGTCGCGCCCCATGCTGCGGCTGCCATCCAGCACGATCAGCACACGCGCCCGTGTGCGTGGCCGGCCCAGCCAGCGCAACCGCGCCGGGTCGCCCCCGGTGCGCGCCGCCGCCCGCAGCGTGCGCCGCAGGTCCAGCACCCGGCCGCGCGCCTGCGGGACCCGGCGGTGCCGGGGGGCCAGCCGCAGCGCCGCCAGAAAGGCGCCCGCTGCCCGCAGCAGCGTCCCCAGGTCGTCGGGGGGCAGCGCTCCTTCCCCGCCCGCCCCCGGCTGATCGCTGAGCCGGGCGAACTGCACCGGGGCAGGTGGGCCGTCTTCTCCTGTGTCCGGCCCTGGCTGTGGCAACGCAGTAGTGGAAGCGCCTGTCGCCGCGTCGTCGACCGGCGGGGGGGTCTGCTCAGGTGGGTCGCGGGGCAGGGTAGGCCTGCCGTCCTCCTGGGCCGGTTCCGGCCGGGATACGCCCGGCTGGGGCTGCGCCAGGCCGGGTTCAGGCACGCCGGGGGCCGCCGAGGGCAGGGTCGGCAGCTCGGGCGGCGGCAGGTCGCCGGGCAGAAAGACGGCCGCGAATTCGGTGTCGAACACCCCCAGTTCGGCGCGCGAGGCGCACAGCACAGCCCGCAGCGCGGCTCGCACCTCGCGCACACGGTTCAGGTCCACCACGCTCAGCGCGCGCAGGGCGTCCGTGATCTCCCCGGGGCCGATCAGAAAGCCGTGCCGCGAGCGCAACCGCGCGGCGAGACGCAGCACCAGCGCCGGTACCGCCTCCGGGGACAGCACGGCCGGCGGGGAGGTGTCCGGCCAGGTCATTCCGGGCGCGCGAGCTGTCGCTTGAGCAGCGGAGCGGCGAGCTGGGCATCCTCATGCAGTTTCAGGACCGCGCCCAGCGTCGTGTGCAGGGCGCGGGCGTCCAGCGTCTCGTAGCCCAGCACCGAGAGCGCCCGCGCCCAGTCGAGCGTCTCGGCCACGCCGGGCGGCTTGCCCAGCGGCAGCTCGCGCAGGGCGTGCACTGCCCGCGTGACCTGAATGGCCAGCGCCTCCGTGACCTCGGGCAGCCGGGCGCGCACGATCTCCAGTTCCTGGGCGCGGCTGGGGTACTCGACCCAGTGGTACAGGCAGCGCCGCCGCAGCGCGTCACTGAGTTCGCGGGCACGGTTGCTCGTCAGGATGACGTGGGGCCGGGTGCGCGCAGGGATGGTCCCCAGTTCCGGCACCGTGACCTGCCACTCGGCGAGAAGTTCGAGCAAGAAGGCCTCGAAGGCGTCGTCGGCGCGGTCCACCTCGTCGATGAGCAGCACCGGGGGCGTGTCCTCGCTGATGGCCTGGAGCAGCGGCCGGCGCATCAGGAAATTTTCGCCGTACAGCTCGGCGTCGCTCGGCTCGCGGCCCGTCGCCTCGGCGCGGCGCAGATGCAGCAGCTGCCGGGCATAGTTCCACTCGTACAGCGCGGCCTGGGCATCCAGACCCTCGTAGCACTGGAGGCGGATGAGGCGGGTGCCCAGCACGTCGGCTAGGGTCTTGGCCGCCTCGGTCTTGCCGACCCCGGCGGGGCCTTCGAGCAGCAGGGGCCGCCCGAGCAGAGTCACGAGCCGCAGCGCGGTGCCCAGCGCCTCGCCCGCCACGTAGCCGCGCGCGCGGAAGGCGGCGTTCAGGTCGGGGGGCGCGGCCTCCACGCTACGCCAGCGTGCCCGAGGTGGCTTCGACGTTGGCACTCATGTTCTGGAAGGTCTTCTGGATGAGCTTCTGCGCCTGCGCGTCGAGCAACCGCCCGCCCACCGTCGCCACCGGCCCGCGCATGGTGGCGTCGCCGGTCCAGTCCAGGGTGGTCGTGCCGTCGCCGTTGTCCACGACGGTCGCCCCGGCCAGCAGGTCCACGACGCTGCCCAGACCCCCGCCGTGCACCTTGACGTTCACGCGCCCTGTGTCCTCCTCGGGCAGCACCTCGATACCGAACTTGAACTTGCCGCGCACCATCCCCACGCCGACCTGCACGGTGGCGTCCATGTGCGTGGCGTCCTTGACCTGCACGTCCTGAACGTCGGGCAGGCAGCGCGCGACCCGCTCGGGGTCCCGCACGAAGGCCCAGACGGCGGCGGGCGGCGCCTTGACGTGTTCCTGGCCGGAATAGTTGAGTTTCATGGGGGACACCTCCGGGAGCGGGGGCAAAGACCTGCGGCGCGTTGTGCGGTGCGCCGATTGTAGCGGGCGCGGGCGCGGGTGTCTGCACGGGGCGTGCGATCCGGGCCCTAGCATGGCGCCGTGCCTCCCCTCCTCTCTTCTCCACGGCTCGGCGTACTGCTCGCCGCCGGGCGCAGCGCCCGCATGGGCACACCCAAACAGCTCGCGTCCCTGGGCGGCCAGGCGCTGTGCCGCCACGCCGCCGGGGCGCTGGCCGCCGGGGGCTACGGCGCGCTGCTGGCCGTCGTACCCCCCGGCGAGGTCGGAGCGGCCGTGCGCGCGGCGCTGGCCGGACTGCCCTTCGCCTTCGCCGAGAACCCCGCCCCCAAGCGCGGGCTGGCCTCGTCCTTCCGGGTGGCGGCGACGTGGGCACTCGCGCAGCCCCGGCCCTTCGCGGCCGTGACCTTCGCGCTGGCCGACATGCCGCTGGTCACACCCGCGACCCACGCGGCGCTGGGACAGGCCTTCGCCGAGTCGGGCGCACCCGCCGTGCTGGCCCGCTACGGCGAGGGCGAGGCCGCCGTCCACGCCCCGCCGCACCTGTTCCGGGCCGACCTGCTGGAGCGCGTTGCCGAGCTTCCCGACGCCGACCACGGCCCCCGCGCGCTGCTGCGCGAGTATGCGGCGGGCATGGTCACGGTGCCGCGCCCAGTCGCCGAACTGCTCGACGTAGACACGCCCGAGGCGCTGGCGCAGGCGAGGGTCCTGTTCGGTGAGTGAACCGCTAAAGGGGACTTCTTCCGCTCCCGGCCAAGTACCTCCACAGATGGACTGGCGATCAGAGCCTCCAGGGCTGCTCCTCACAGATCACACCTGCACCGCAGAAAAACCGTAGCCTCGGGGCAGGCCAGATGCCGGCGAGCAGGACGCAGTATGCAACCCCTCACACCCCAGGCACAGCGCGGGCTTCTGCGTTCAGCACAGTCATTCCTGGTGCTGTGCAGGGCGCCACCCTTAAGCTTGGAGCAGAGGTAAGGGATGAGTAAGGATGAGAGTCGAACAATCGATCATGCATAAAAAATTCATTTTTCTGGTTGCCCTGGCCTCAATTGCGTGCATCCCGTCAGCCCTGGCAACGGATTACGTCTCCGAATCCAACCTGACAGGCATCAAACTGCCTCAGGGAGCCCTCGAACTCACCGACGATGACTTCTCCGAGGAGATGGTCGAGCTGCTCGAAGACACGGCGGCGAGCATGAATGGCAAATGCCAGTACCACGAGCTGCTGTTCTGGGAAGGCAATCCCGTGGCGATCACGAACGCCCTGAACGCGAAGATTCCCGCGAGCCTCAAATACAAGAACATTGACGCCGACGAGCTGGACGACGGCGCCTATGAGACGTTCTCCCTGACCAGCACCAACGCCCGGTATGCCGGAGTCTGGATTCAGGGCGCAAAAGACATCACCCTCGCGTGGTGCGATGTCGTCAAGAAGTAATTGAGCCTGTGACGCCTTTTAGGCCTCGTCCCCTCCTGGGAGCGCGGCCTCATTCTGCGGAACCGGCTCTCCACCGCCCGTCCCACAACCTCCCAGAGCGGCGATAACTTCGGCACTCCCACGTCTTCACGTCCGGGAGTGCCTTTTTCGTCCTGTTCAGACGCGGCGACTGAGGGAAAGCGGCGCCTAGACCGTCGCCTGGATGCGCGCGGCGAGCATGTCCAGCGCCGGCTCGTTCATGCCGCCGTGAGGAATGATCACGTCGGCGTAGCGTTTGGTCGGCTCGACGAAGCTCAGGTGCATGGGGCGAACGAAGTCCAGATACTGTTCGATGACGCTCTCGGGCGTGCGGCCGCGCTCCCGCGTGTCGCGCAGCAGCCGCCGGATAAAGCGCACGTCGGCGTCGGCGTCCACGAATACCTTGAGGTGCATCCGGTCGCGCAGTTCCTCGTCGTACAGCGCGAAGAAGCCTTCCAGCACGACCACACGCCCCGGCAGCACACGGGTCGTGTGCACCGAGCGGGTGTGCTGCCCGAAGTCGTACTCAGGCATCTCGATGGGCACCCCGGCGAGCAGGGCGTCGATGTGTTCGCGCAGCAGCTTCCAGTCGAAGGCCGCCGGGTGGTCATAGTTGGTCTTCAGGCGCGCAGCGAAGGCCATGTCCGACTGGTCGCGGTAGTAGTTGTCCTGGTTCAGGACGGCGACGCCCTCGGTGCCCACCGTCTCGATGACGCGCCGGGTGACGGTGGTCTTGCCGCTGCCCGAGCCCCCCGCCACACCGATCACGAAGGCGGCCGGTTGCTGGGCGCTCACGCGTGCCCCAGGCTGCCGATGAGTTCGATGCGGCGCTCGGCCATGCGCCGCGCCACGAGATGCGGAGCCTTGCCGGTCTGCTCGGCGACCGCCGTGATGCGCCCCACGGTCTGGTAGACTCGTTCGGCTGCCTGCGCCGCCCCCAGGCCGGTGGCGGCGGCGATGAGCCCCGCCGCGTTGATGGCAAAATCTGGCATATACACGATTCCCGCCTCCTTGACTGCTGCCTCACCCAGGCGGGTCAGCGGATGATGTTCGCCGCCCGCGATGAGGCGGCACTGTAACCGCGGCACGTCGGCGCTGCGAATGCTGTGCCCGTACCCGCAGGGCGCCAGGATGTCGCAGGGCGTGTCCAGCAGCTCTGCGGCCGGCACCGCCACCCCGCCGACCTCGCCGGCCAGCGCCTGCGCCCGCGCGGGCCGCTCGTCGGCGACGGTCAGGCGCGCGCCCTCGCGGTGCAGCTGTACGGCCAGCGCCCGCCCCACCGCGCCCGCGCCCAGCACGGCGACCCGCACCCCGCGCAGGCTCTCGCTGCCCAGGGCGTAGCGGGCCGCCGCCTTCATGCCCCGGTAGACGCCGTAGCCGGTCACGCTGCCGGTGCCGGCCGCGCCCGCCTCGGCAAAGGCGCCGCTCGCCTCAGCAGGCGCCATGTTCAGGGTGCCGGGCGTCTCCTGGGCCACGAAGGCGATGTCGGCGGCCGTGACGCCCACATCGCCGGTCAGGACCACCCGCGTATGCAGGGGCCGCACCTGGCGACCCAGCGCACGGAACAGCGCCTCGCGGGCATGTGGGTCGTCCACGCCGCCGGGCGGCATAAGCAGCACGCAGGCGCCGCCGCCGTGGTTCAGGCCCGCGAGCGCCGCCTTGAGGGTCAGGCTCTCCGAGAGGGCCAGGGCGCCGCGCAGCGCGAGTTCCTCGTCCTGCTCGCGCAGACGCACGCCCGCGATGGCCGGCCCCAGCACGGCCGAATGAATCGCCAGCACGGCCCGCAGGCCGCTGGGCGCGTGGTGCAGCAGGGACACGGCCTCGTGGCCGCGCGCCTGCATGTCGTCGAAGATCAGCATGGTCAGTGTCTCCCGGCCACCGGGCGTGCGGGCCATGGGCCGCGCGCCGGGGCAAGCGCCCCAGCCTAGCGCACGGGCGGCCCGGCCAGCGCGTAAGGGCGCGCCTGCGCGGCGTCTGCTGGACGCCCTGAACATGAAAGAAGGCTGTCAGAGGCGGCACGTCAGGCTGAAGAGCGTGAAGGTTTCGTACCGTCGCATCGACAAGACCTGCCTGGCCGGCCAACACGGCACCTTTCGGCCGGGCGGGCGCAGGGGGAACGCATGGAACGCATAGCGCCGCTGGCCAAGATCCTGGCTGAAGCGAACGGCATCGAGTGGCAGGGTCTGCACGGCAGCGGTGAGGGCGGCCAGATCGTCGAGCAAGACATTCTGGACTACCTCACCCGCGTCATGAGCGGTGAGGCCGATCCGCCTTCCACGCCTGTGGACGCCCCGCCGCCCGACTGGAACGGCGAGGACATTCCCGGAGGAGGCATGTTCGACGCCTCGGCCCTGAGCCGCGCGGGCGTCGACACCGACATCGCGCAGTTCGTCGAGCAGTCGCGCGTTCCCACGCCGGCCACGCCCGTCCAGAGTGGGCCGGTCTCGGCCGCCAGCGACTTCGAGCTCGACGACGGCGAAGAAGACCTGCTGCTGCCCCCGGCGCCGCAGCCCGCCGCTCCCGTGGCCCCGGTCATGGCCGCTGCGCCCGCCCCAGCGGCCGGCCCCGTGCTCGGCCGCGCCGGCAGCGCGCCTGTGCCCCCCGCCGCGCACGTGCCCAGCACCCCGGCTCCCGCGCCGGCACCTGCACCGGCCGGCGGCCTGGGCAACCTGCTCTCGCGCCTGTACCAGAAGCCGGCCGCGGCTCCCGAGCCGGCTGCGCCCCCCGCGCCGGTCATGTCGGCCCCCGAGGTCGTCGCCCGCGCCGTCCCCGAGCCGGTCTCCACTCCGGCCGAACCGGCCCCCGTCGTGCCTGCCCCGGTCGTTACCGAGCCGGTGGTGGCTCAGCCGGTGATTGCCGAGCCGGTCCCGGTCGCCGCCCCGGTGGTGGCGGCCCCCGCCCCCGAGGTCAGCGCGCCGGTTCCCACGCCCGAAGTGGCAGCGCCCGTCCAGCCTGCCTACACGCCCCCTGCCCCCGTTCAGCCCATGCCGGCGCCCGTCGTCCCGCCGGTGGCCGCTCCGGTGCAGCCCGCGCCGGCACAGCACCAGCCCAGTGCGGCGCAGCCGCCCCGTGACGCCGTATGGTTCGGCACCTACCTGCGCCGCGAGGCGAACGTGACGGGCCTGATGGACCTGCACGGTCAGCTCTCCGAGGCGCTGGGCCGCGAAGTGCCGCTCGCCCTGCTGCTGGCCCGCGCCGCGCAGCATCACGCCGCCGCGCTCGGTCTGGACACGCTGGCCATCCAGGACGTGCAGGCCAGCCGCGTCCGTACCGTGCAGTCCGGCAGCCTGCGTGAGGCCCTGGCCGGACTCGACGGCGACTTCGGCGGCACGCCGGACCTGCTGATCGTGGACGCCGGAACCCTGGACCTCGACGACCTGCACTACCCGCACACCCTGAGCCTGAGCATCGGCCGCGTGCAGGGTGGCCGCGTGGGCCTGAGCCTTCAGGGCAACGTCGAGCCCGACAAGGCCGCGCGCTTCCTCGCTGGCGTGGCCCAGACGCTCGAAAAGCCGGTCATCCTGCTCGTCTGAGTCTCCGTTTCCCCGCCGCCGACCCAGTCTCAGGACAGGTGCCGGCGGCTTTTTGTTCAGGCGTCCAGACGGCCCCGGTCTCCTGCCACGTTCCTTGCACTACAGTGAGGCACGGTGCTACGCGCCGTGTTTTTTTTGCGGCCGGACAGGCGCGAAAGGGGCAAGTCTGTGCGCGTGGCCGGAGGGCTGAGATGCCTGGAATTGCAATTATTGGGGCCCAGTGGGGCGACGAGGGCAAGGGCAAGATCACCGATTTCCTCGCGCCGGAAGCGAAATACGTCGTGCGCTACCAGGGCGGAGCGAACGCTGGACACACGGTCACGGCCAAGGGACAGACCTTCAAGCTGAACCTGCTGCCCAGCGGCGTGCTGCACCCCGGTACGGTGAGCATCCTGGGCGACGGCATGGTCATCGACCCGGCCAAGTTCAGCGAGGAGCGCGCCAACCTCCTCGCGGGTGGCCTGGAGCCGGAGCTGCGCATCAGCGACCGCGCCCACCTCGTGCTGCCGCACCACAAGTACGTGGACGGCCGCAAGGACTTCGTGGGCACGACCGGGCGCGGTATCGGCCCGGCCTACGCCGACCGGGCGCGCCGGGTGGGCATCCGCTTCGGCGACCTCGCCGACGACCAGACCCTGCGCGAACGCGTCGAGCGCCTGCTGGAGGCCAAGCCCAACTCGACCCGCGACGCCGGCTGGACCAGCGTGGACGTGGCGATGGACGCCCTGGCCCCCACCCGCGAGGCGTTGGTGCCCTTCGTGCAGGACACGGGCGCCCAGCTGCGCGCGGCCCTGGGCGCGGGCGAGAACGTGCTGTTCGAGGGCGCGCAGGCCACGCTGCTCGACCTGAACTACGGCACTTACCCCTTCGTCACGAGTTCGTACCCGACCGTGGGCGGCGTCCTGGTCGGCGCGGGCGTGAACCACAAGGCGATCCACAAGGTGTACGGCGTCGCCAAGGCCTTCAACACCCGCGTGGGCCACGGCCCCTTCGTGACCGAGGTGACCGACGACGCCGGCGTGCTGAGGCTGCGCGGTGACGGCTCCAAACCCTGGGACGAGTACGGCACGACGACCGGGCGCCCGCGCCGCGTGGGCTGGCTCGACCTCGAACTGCTGCGCTACGCCGTAGACGTCAACGGCTTCGACGGGCTGGTCATCAACAAGATGGACATCCTGGCGGGCCTGGACACCATTCCGGTGTGCGTGGGCTACGGCAGCGAGGGCCAGCCCATCTACAGGCAGATGAAGGGCTGGGCCACCACCGACGGGGCCGACAGCCGCCAGACCCTGCCCAGGGAAGCGCAGGCCTACCTCGACCTCATCGAGGAGACGGTAAACTGCCCGGTCGTGATCTTCTCGGCCGGCCCGGCGCGCGAGCAGACCTACGGCGCAGTGAGCTGGACCTGAGCGCCCCCGACTGAGCATCCCATCCCCGTGCTCCCAGGTGCGCGCCCGGCGTACACTTGGGAGCACGGTCTGTGGCCTTCCCGCAGCGGGCGGGCCGGAGAGGAGGACCATCACCTTGACCACAGAACCACACGGCTCCGCCGCAGTGCCCAGCGCCGCGGACCCTCGCCCGGCCCGCGGGGACGGCCAGGAAGTGCCGGGCCTGAACGACCTGACGCGCAGCTGGCTCTCGGCCATCGGCGAGGACCCGGCGCGCGAGGGTCTGGAGCGCACGCCGCACCGGGTCGCCAAGGCCTGGGGCCACCTGACCTCCGGCTACGGCCAGACCCTGGCGGACGTGGTGGGCGAGGGCGTCTTTGCGTCCGAGGGCAGCGAGATGGTGATCGTCAAGGACATCGAGTTCTATTCGATGTGCGAGCACCACATGCTGCCCTTCTACGGCCGCGCCCACGTCGCCTACATCCCGGACGGCAAGATCCTGGGCCTGAGCAAGTTCGCCCGCATCGTGGACCTGTACTCGCGCCGCCTGCAGGTGCAGGAGCGCGTAACCACTCAGATCGCCGACGCCGTGCAGGAGTTGCTCGCGCCGAAGGGCGTGGCGGTCCTGATGGAAGGCGTGCACCTGTGTATGGCGATGCGCGGCGTGCAGAAGCAGAATTCCAGCACGACCACCTCGGCCATGCGGGGGCTGTTCCGCAGCGACGCCCGCACCCGCGCCGAATTTATGAGCGCGGTCCAGGGCACCCTGCGCGGGCGCTGAGGCCCGGCCCCTTTTTCCCAGCAGCCCCTGCCCACCCTGGCAGGGGGTGTTCCAGTAGCGCGGGCGCAATTGCAAGCCCGGTCAGTGATCCAGAAGCGGCCTGGGCGCATACTTCCCGGCACAAGGAGCCCGCTGACCCATGCCGACCGACCCGGAATCCGCGCCACCCGAGCAGTCCCGCCCAGACCCGACCTCCCCAGCCACGCCCGGCGCGGAGAAGACCCCTTCACGGCGGCAGTTCCTGCGGTCGGCGGCGCTGTTCACCGGCACGGTGGCGGCGCTCGGCGGCGGTCTGGAACTGCTGACCCGCCGCCCCGGCGCCGTGAGCAGCGAGGAAGCTCCCGAACTCGCGCGGCCCACCCGCCCACTGGGCCCCTACGACACCAGCGAGCCGATCACGCCCTATGGTCAGGCGACGAGCTACAACAACTTCTACGAGCTCGGCGTGAGCAAGGACGATCCCGCGCGCAACGCCTCGGCGCTGCGGGTACGGCCCTGGACAGTCGAGATCGACGGCGAGGTGGAGAAACCCGTGACGGTGGATATCGACACCCTCCAGTCGTGGTTTCCGCTCGAAGACCGCATCTACCGGATGCGCTGCGTCGAGGGCTGGTCCATGGTGATGCCGTGGTTGGGCTTTCCGCTGGCCGCGCTGCTGCGCCGGGTGCAGCCCACGAATGAGGCGCGCTTCGTCAAGTTCACGGCGATCAATGCGCCGCAGGACCTGCCGGGGCAGGGGCAGCCCATTCTCGACTGGCCCTACGTCGAGGGTCTGCGGCTTGACGAGGCGATGCACCCGCTGACCTTCATGGCGATGGGGCTGGACGGCAAGGTGCTGCTGCCGCAGAGCGGCGCGCCGCTGCGCTTGGCCGTGCCCTGGAAGTACGGCTTCAAGAGCGTCAAGAGCATCGTGCGCATTACCCTGACCGCCTCGCAGCCGCAGACAACCTGGAGCATCGCCGCGCCCGACGAGTACGGTTTCTACGCCAATGTGAACCCGGCCGTCCCGCACCCGCGCTGGAGCCAGGCGACCGAGCGCCGCATCGGCGAGTTGCGCCGGCGCGACACGCTGCCCTTCAACGGCTACGCCGAGGAGGTCGCGGGACTGTACAAGGGTATGGACCTGCGGCGTTTCTACTGATGATCTCTTCGCCCGTCTCTCCGGGGCCGGCCTCCCCGCGCCGGCCCACCCCACGCGCTCCGCTGGGCTGGCTGGTGCCGGCCGTGAGCGTGGGCGGCCTGCTGCCCGCCGCCGTCCTCGTGCTCGACGCTCTGGGCGGGGCGCTGGGAGCCAACCCAGTGCAGCGTGCCCTGAACCAGACCGGACAGCTGGCGCTGGCCCTGCTGCTGCTCTCGCTCGTCTGCACGCCGCTGCGCAAACTGACCGGGTGGACGTGGCCCGCGCGTGTCCGCAAGGCGCTGGGGCTGCTCGCGTTCTTCTACGCCCTGCTGCACTTCTGTATCTACCTGTTCGACCACGGCTTCGTGCCGGGGCTGGTGTTGGCCGACGTGCTGGAGCGGCCCTTTATCACGGCCGGGTTCACGGCGCTGCTGCTGCTCGTTCCGCTGGCCCTGACAAGCACCCCGCAGAGCGTGCGCCGCCTGGGCTTCGCGCGCTGGACCCGGCTGCACCAGCTCGTGTACGTCGCCGCGTGCCTGGGGGCGCTGCACTACTGGTGGGGCGTGAAAAAGGACCACACCTCGCCGTTGGCCGCCGCACTCGTCCTCGCCGCGCTGCTGGCCGCGCGCTGGCTGTGGCCGGCGGGCCGGAGCGGGGCGGGTCGAGACAGGGCCGGTCGCCGCACCGGCTCCCGCTGAGGCGAGGCGGCCCGCGTTCCCCGACCCCCGTTTTTTCTGCACCTCCGGCCCTGCGCCGGAGGTTTTTGTTCATGCGGCGCGGGGCCGGCCCGTACCGGAGAGGGGCGGCCCAACCTGACAGGTCCGTGTCAGGACGGCCCGCCTAGACTCCGGGAGTGAGTCTCGACGTTCTTCTCGTGGTGTTCGCTGGCGTGTTCGGCCTGCTGGTGGGGTCGTTCTCGAACGTGCTGATCTGGCGGCTGCCACGCGGCGAGAACATCGCCTTTCCGCCGAGCCACTGCCCCCACTGCGACCATGCCCTGGCGCCCAAAGACCTCGTGCCGCTCTTTTCGTGGCTGGCGCTGGGAGGAAAGTGCCGCTACTGCCACGCGCCCATCAAGGTCCGTTACCCGGTCGTCGAGGCCCTGACGGGACTGGGCTACGCAGTGATCGCGGCGCTGTTTCCGTTCGCGGTGTACGGCGCGGCGCCCCTGGGCCTGATGGTGCTGTTTACCCTGCTGCTGGTCGGCAGCGCGATTGACCTCGACACCTACACCATCCCCGACGAGCTGACTCTGCCAGGGGTGGCGCTGGGACTGCTGTTCGCCCTGGTAGGCGTGCGCGGCACAGCCGAGGCGCTGCCCACCTTCGCCGGAGCAGTGCAGGGCGCGCTGCTGGGGGCGGGGCTGCTCGTCGCCATCGACCTGTTCGGGTCGTGGGTGCTGCGGCGGTTCCGCGAGCGGCAGTACCCCGACCTGCCCATCGGCTACCAGCAGATCGCGCTGGGGCTGCTGGCCGGCGCGTGGCTGGGGCCGTGGGGCGGCCTGGCCGTCGCCCTGGTGTCGGCGGGCGTGAACGCCGTGACCCGGCGGGCCGTGCGGATTCCCGAACTACTCACGCTGGGCGGCTTTCTGGTCAGCGTGGCCCTGAGCAGCGGCGTCGGCCCCGGCCTCCTCGGGGCGGTGCAGGGCGGCCTGGCCGGGGCAGGCGCCGTCTCGCTGGTGGCGGGGCTGTACTGGTGGTGGGCCCACCGCGCCCGGCGTGAGGCCGACGCGGCGGACGACGGCGCCTACGACCCGAGCGCGATGGGCTTCGGGGACGTGAAGCTCGCCGCCGTGATCGGCGCCTTCCTGGGCTGGCAGAACCTGCTGCTGGCGGTGGTGGTGGCCGTGTTCGCGGGCGCCGTGTTCGGACTCGTGCAGGCGGCCCTGAAGCGGGGCAACCGCGTCAAGTTCGGCCCCTACCTCGCTCTGGGCGCCGTGGTCGCGCTGGTGTGGGGCCAGGGCATCATCGGCAGCTACCGGGCGATGCTCGGGCTGTAACCTCGCCAGACGCGCGGAGGCCCTCTTCCCCGGCGGAAGGGGGCCTCAACCTTTCGGGCCGGCGCTCGGGTACACTCGCCCCGACTGCGCCGTCCGGCGAAGGTCCGGTCCCGGCCTGTGTTGCTGGAGTGCCGAGGAGGAACACAGATGACGACCCCGAACAGTCCGGCTCCGGCCGGCCCGGCCCCGGCCCTGACGCCGCCCCGCTACCTCGCCGCCATCCAGGGCATCTTCGCGGTGGTGCTGGTGGTGTCCAACATCGCCTCGAGCAAGCTCGCCACCGTTCACCTGCTCAGCTGGACGCCGACCTTCGACGGCGGCACCTTCCTGTTTCCGCTGACCTACATCTTCGGGGACGTGCTCACCGAGGTCTACGGCTTCGCGCGCTCGCGGCGGGTCATCTGGTTCGCGCTGGCGATGAACCTCTTCGCGGCCCTGATCCTGGCCCTCGTGGCCGTGCTGCCGGCTGCCCCGGACACCGACGGCGGGCCTTTCGCCACGGTCTTCACCTTCGTGCCGCGCATCGTGCTGGCCTCGACTGCCGCCTTCTTCGTGGGCGAATTCCTGAACTCCTTCGTGCTCGCCAAGCTCAAGCTGCTCACGGGGGGCCGGTGGCTGTGGACGCGCACCATCGGCTCGACCCTCATCGGGCAGGGGGCCGACACGCTGGTCTTCAGCCTGATCGCCTTCGCGGGGCTACTGCCTGCCGACCAGCTCTGGGGACTGATCGCCTTCAACTACGTCTACAAGGTCGCGCTGGAGATCCTGCTGACCCCGGTCACCTACGGCGTGGTGGGGTTCCTCAAACGGGCCGAGGGACAGGACGCCTACGACCGGAACGTCAACTTCAATCCGTTCCGGCTGCGAGGCTGAGCCTGCTCTGCTGAACGACCACCGTTCCTACCCGGTCGCCGTTCACCCAGACCCCGAAGGGACCCGTTCGGTACGGCCGGGCAGGGTACGGTTTCAGTTCCGTTGACCTGGAGTTTCAGGGTGCTGGGGGTCCGCTCCAGAGTCACGACACTGTCGAGGACCGCACACCCCTGAATCACCTGAAGACCGACCTTCAGCTCGCCTGTAGCGGCGACACTGGCGGGCAGGGTAGCGGTGACCTTCATCACGCCTCTCTGCTGTCTGGGTACACCCGGCGAGCAGTATCCCCAGACAGCAGAGAGGCAAAACGTGTCACTCCACGACACTAGCCATTCAGTCGGAAGGACGCGGGCAGATCTGCCGCCCCCTCAGCGCCAGCGTTCGGGCAGCCCATACATATGCCACAGCGCGTCTACGCGGCGCACGACCTCGGGCGACATGGTGATCTTGGGCGGCCACTCGCGCACGAAGCCCTCCTCCGGCAGCTTGCGCGCGCCGTCCCAGGCCAGCAGCCCGCCCTCCTGGGTCACGTCGCGCTCGGGGTCAATGTTGTTGAGGATGGTCCACCACACGTCCTGAAGATTTTCCACGTCGGTGTGCTCGTCCACGATCAAAAGGTGGCGCACACCCGCCGCCGCCGGATGACCTGCGAAGGCGGCCGCCAACTCGCGCGCCTGACCGGACCGGGTCTTGTCGAGGGCCACCATCCAGTAGCCGTCTGCGGTCTGGTGCTGGGCGACCATGCCGGGGAAGGTCGGCAGGTCGGCGGCGGCGCGCGGCGTGAAGGCCCCGGAAGCCGCGTCGGCCCCGGCCACGTCGCTCGCCTGATCGTCGCGGCTGCTCGCGGCGCTGCCGATCTCCTCGGGGCGCTTGGTCGTCGCGTCGATGATCAGTTTGCCGCCGTAGCCCCAGCCCCGGCTGGAGTGGTCGAGCACGTCGGTGGGGCCGCGTGTGGTCAGGGTGTCGCGGCCCGGCACGGCCTTCAGGGCGACTTCGCGCCACACGGCAACGAAGTCCGTGACTTTCACGTCCTCGTCCACGACCACGATCACCTTGGCGAACATCATCTGGCCCAGGCCGAACAGTCCGTTGGCAACCTTGTAGGCCTGCCCCGGATAGCCCTTCTTGATGCCCACCACCACGAGGTTGTGCGCGACCCCGGCGGGCGGCATGTGGTAGTCGGTGATCTCGGGAATGATGAGCTGCGCGGCGGGCAGGAACAGCCGCTCGGATGCCTCGATGAGGTAGGCGTCCTCCATCGGCGGGCGGCCCACGATGGTCGCGGGGTACACCGGGTCCCGCCGCATGGTGATCGCCGTGACGTGAAAGCGTGGGTACAGGTCAGGCAGCGTGTAGAAGCCGGTGTGGTCCCCGAACGGCCCCTCGACCGCCCAGTCCTCGGCCGGGTCCACATAGCCTTCGAGGATGAACTCGGCGTTGGCGGGCACGTCGAGGTCCACCGTCACGCCCTTGACGACCGGGTAGCGCTGCCCGCGCAGATAGCCCGCCAGCGCCAGCTCGTCGAGGCCGGGGATGGGCGGCAGGGGCGCCGTCGCCGCGTAGATCAGCGCGGGGTCGCCGCCGATGGCGACCGCGACCGGGAGGCGCTGGCCCAGGCGCCGGGCCTTCTCCAGATGCTTGGTGCCGGTCTTGTGGCGCTGCCAGTGCATCCCGGTGGTCGTCTTGTCCATGACCTGCATGCGGTACATGCCGATGTTGCGCTCACCGGTGTCGGGGTCCTTGGTGATCACCAGCGGCAGCGTCACGAAGGGGCCGCCGTCCAGGGGCCAGCACTTCAGAATCGGCAGTTTGTCCAGGTCCACCTCGTCGCCGCGCCACACGACCTCCTGCACGGGGGCCGAGCGGACCCGCCGGGGCAGCAGGTGCGCTGCGTCACGCAGCTTGTTCACGTTGCCCAGCAGCCCCGCAACCCCGCCCGACCCCTTGAGGTCGATGAGGGCCTTGACCTTCGCCGCGAGGTCGTCGAGATCGTTCACGCCCAGGCTTAGGGCAGTGCGCTCGCGGGTGCCCACGAGACCGATGACGAGCGGAAAGTCGCTGCCGACGACGTTCTCGAACAGCACCGCCGGGCCGCCCTTCTTGACCAGGCGGTCGGCGATTTCGGTGATTTCGAGGTCACGCGACACGGGCACGTCTATGCGCAGCACTTCACCGCGACTTTCGAGCAGCTCCATGAACGACCGCAGGTCGGGAAAGGCCATGCGGCGAGCATAGGGTGCCGGGGCCGGGGCAACCGTACCCGCGCCGCCTGAACCTGACGAAACGCTCAAGACGCTTTACTTTGCAAACCCTTTTAAATAATTGACAGAAGAGGTACACTAATGGAGTTGGAGCGAGGCCGCCCCCCTGCCCGCTCCGGAGGACCCGACATGAAAAAGATCCTGACCCTGGGCCTGCTGGCCCTCGCAAGCACCAGCCTCGCCGCCACCACGACCGCCTCCACCCTGACCAAGGGCACCCTCAAGATCGGCATGGAAGGCACCTACCCGCCCTTTACCTACAAGGACGACAAGGGCGTCCTGACCGGCTTCGACGTGGACATCGCCAAGGCGGTCGCGGCCAAGCTGGGTCTCAAGGCCGAGTTCGTGCTGACCGAGTGGAGCGGCATCCTGGCCGGCCTGCAGGCCAACAAGTACGACGTGATCGTCAACCAGGTGGCCATCACGCCTGAGCGCCAGAAGACCATCAACTTCTCGGCGCCCTATGCCTACAGCCGCCCGCAGATCATCGTGCGCAAGACGGGCGGCTTCGACCCCAAGACGCTGGCCGACCTCAAGGGCAAGCGCGTGGGCAGCAGCCTGGGCAGCAACTACGAGCGGGCGCTCAAGGCCGAGGGCGGTATCAACATCGTGACCTACCCCGGCGCAGCCGAGATTCTGGCCGACCTCGCCACTGGGCGCATCGACGCGGCGTACAACGACCGCCTGCTCGTGGGCTACCTCGTCAAGTCGCAGAACCTGCCCATCCGGGGCGCGGGCGTGAGCAGCGACAGCGAATCGGTCGCCATCGCGCTGAAAAAGACCAACCCCGGCCTCAAGACGGCCATCGACAAGGCGCTGCTGCAGCTCAAGGCCGACGGCACCTACGCCAAGATCAGCCGCCAGTGGTTCGGCCAGGACGTGAGCAAACCCTAATCTCCCCGCAGGTCCTCCCTCCCCTCTGACATGCTGGGGAGGGATTTTCTTGCCCCGGAGGCCAGGCCATCATGGAACAGTTTCAACTCGTGCTGCAAAGCGCCCTGAGCGCCCTGCCGACCCTGCTTCAGGCCACGCCGACCACGCTGGGCTTCGCGCTCGCGGCGATGCTGCTGGGGCTGCCGCTGGGCTTTCTGGTGGCCCTGTCCCGCCTTTCACGCTTCACGGCGCTGCGGGGCGTGAGCAGCGTGTTCGTGTCCTTTATCCGGGGCACGCCGCTGCTCGTGCAGATTTTCGTCATCTATTACGGCCTGCCCAGCCTTAGCCTGGTCCTCAATCCGGTGGCGGGCGGCGTGATCGCCCTGACCCTGAACGCCGCGGCGTATCTCAGCGAGACGATCCGCGCGGCCATCCTGAGCATCCCCAAGGGCCAGCGCGAGGCCGCGACCAGCCTGGGGCTGAGCGGCTCGCAGACCATGCGCCTGATCGTGTTGCCGCAGGCGGCGCGGGTCGCCCTGCCCAGTCTGAGCAACACCCTGATCGGGCTGGTCAAGGACACCTCGCTCGTCTCGGTCATCACGGTGGTCGAGCTGCTGCGCAGTGCCCAGCTGGTCATCGCGCGGACCTTCGAGCCGTTCGGCCCTTATCTCGCCGCCGCACTGATCTACTGGGTCATCAGCAGCCTGCTCGAACTCGTGCAGCGCGCCCTGGAACGCCGGTTCGCGCGGGGCAGCACGACCTGAGCCCTGCCCGAAGGCTCCCCGCGGCCACCCGTGACTGCGGGGACATGCTTCAGATCTCGCGCAGGGGCCGCTCGGCCAGCCAGGCGGGCACCTCGTGGGCGGCGTAGGTCTCGAAGTGCAGTTCCTTCAGGCTCATCAGGGGGTAGCCGGCCAGCGGCCCCGTCTCGGCGCGGCGATCGATGATGCAGCACAGGCCCACGCACTCCGCCCCGTAGGCCTCGACCGCCCGCACGGCGCGCAGCAGGCTGCCCCCGGTGGTCAGCACGTCCTCGACCGCCACGAAGGTCTCGCCCCGGCGGATCTCGAAGGCCTCGCGCAGCTTCATGCCGCCCTGGCCGTCCTTTTCGGCAAAGAGACCCCGCACGTCCGGCAGCGTCTCCGAGAGCTGGCGGGCGACCTCGTAGGCCAGCGTGACGCCGCCCATCGCCGGGCCGACGATAAAGTCGGGCCGCAGTCCCGCCTCCAAAATCTGCCGGGCCATCGCACCGCCGAGCTGCGTCATGGCGCGGGGGTGCTGGAGCAGCGTCGTGGACTGGAGGAAAAACGGCGACTGCCGGCCCGACGCGAGCAGAAAGCGGCCCTCATGAAAGGCTCCGGCGTCGCGGTACAGGGCGAGCACGTCCGGCTCGGGGGTCAGAGCGGCGGCGGGCTGCTGGTCGGGCGACTCGGTCATGGACGCAGTATCGCACCGCGGGTGTCGCGGGCCGGTCAGGGCGGCCTCCGCGCGGCCGGGGCACAATCCGCCTTCACGCCTATTCTTCTCCCCACCCCCCCGGCGTAGACTGCGCCCACTTGTCCAGGAGCCGATGCCTTTGAACCACGCTTTCGTAGACGCCAGCTGGCAGGAACAGCCCGACGGCCAGGGTCTGGGCGGCTGGGGGCTGGTGCTGCTGCGCCCCGGCCAGCTCGCCGCACGCTACCAGGGTCAAATGGGGGCCCCCGACAACAACGCCGCCGAGCTGCGCGCCGTGCTCGAAGCCGTGCGCGCGGCCCCAGCCGGCGAACCGCTGACCGTGCACACCGACAACCAGGCGGTGATCATCGCCGTGTCGCGCGGACGCGGCCCCCAGAGTCTGACCGAGGCAAGCCGCGAGGTCCACGAGGAATCGAGCGGCCGGGGCCTGAGCCTGCGCGCCAAGTATGCGCCGCGCACCGGGCGGCACATGCAGAGCGCCCACCTGCTCGCCAACGACGCCCGCAAGGGACAGGGAACGGCGGCCCTGACGCTGCCCCAGACCGACGTTCTCATCGAGCAGCGGCCGGTGGGTCCGGAGACCGGCGGCCCCGAGGCGCGCGTGAGCCTGCGCCGCGTGGGCGAGCGGGTCACGGCGCACGTGCCCCTCGACCCCCTCTCGCCGCTGCCACCCAGTGCTCAGGCCCTGCTGGCCGCCGTGGGGCTGGCCCGCCCCGGCGAGCACCTGACCGTGCGGCGCGCGAGCAAGATCGCCCAGGCGATCTGGCACCGGCCCGAGCGGGCGCTGCCCAGCGCGTACCCGGCCGTGGCGCTGGCCCGCACCCAGGCCGACGAGCAGGGCGTGCAGGTCGAGTTCCTGGGCGTGGGCTGAGACGCGCGGCCACATTCCCTACGTTCGGCGCGGCAATGAAACTGTCAGACCCCCCACCGTACGCTCGGGGCATGTTCGGCCGCCGCGTTCCCCCCAACGTCGTCTTCCTGCTGAGTCTGCTGCTGGCGGTCGTGTGCGGGCTGGTCGCCTACCGCGCCCTGAGCGCCCAGAGCTGGGTGACGGGCGTCATCGCCCTCGTGCTGGCTGTCTGGTTCACCGTGGACGCCGTGCGCTCCTACGGCTGGTCACGGCGCAAACCCTGAAGCTTCTGGGGGCGCGGTGCTAGCCTGCCCGCATGACCCCGACTGACCTCGCGGCCCACATAGAACGCGGCCTGACCGACCTGCGCGACCTCGTGAAGATGGAGAGCGTCTCGGCGCAGGAGCGCCAGCTCCCTGAAACGGCCGCCGCCGTGCGCGCCCTGCTGGAGGCCGAGGGCTTCGCCGTGCGCGAGTATCCCGGCCACGTCGCCCCGGTCCTGGTGGCCGAGGCGGGGCCGGAGGACGCCGAGTTCACCCTGCTGATCTACAACCACTACGACGTGCAGCCCGAGGACCCCGTGGAGCTGTGGGACAGCCCGCCCTTTGCCCTGACCGAGCGCGACGGCCGCCTGTACGGGCGCGGCGCGTCGGACGACAAGGGCGAATTCGTATCGCGCCTCGCGGGGCTGCGGCTGGCGCGTGAGCGGGCGGGCGGCGCGCTGCCCCTGCGCGTGAAGTGGCTCGTCGAGGGCGAGGAAGAGGTTGGCAGCCCCAGCCTGGAGGCGTTCGTGCGGGACCACGCCGCCGAACTGAAGGCCGACGGCGTGTGGTGGGAATTCGGCTCGGTGACGCCCGAGGGCCGCCCGGTGCTGTACGCGGGCCTCAAGGGCATCGTGTGCGTGGAGCTGCGCTGCCGCGTGGCCGACAGCGACCTGCATTCGAGCAACGGCGCGGTCGTGGACAACCCGCTGTGGCGCCTCGCCTCGGCGGTCGCCAGCCTGCGCGACGAGGGCGGCACGGTTCTCATTCCCGGCTTCCACGACGATGTGCGTCCCCCCAGCGACGCCGACCTCGCGGCGGTCGCGGCGCTGCCGGGCGGCGGCGAGACGCTGCGGGACACCTACGCCGTGACCCGGCCGCTGGGCGAGGGCACCGAGTACCACCACCGCCTGAACCTCAAGCCGGTCGTGAACGTCAACGGCTTTCACGGCGGCTACGGCGGCGCCGGCAGCAAGACGGTCCTGCCCGCGGAGGGCATGATCAAACTCGACTTCCGTCTGGTGCCCGATCAGGACCCGGCGCGGGTGGTCACGCTGCTGCGCGCGCATCTGGACGCCCAGGGGTTCGGCGACATCGAGATCGTCGAGCTCGAGACCCACCAGTTCCCCGGCCGCAGCGACCTGAACGCCCCCTTCGTGAAGACGGCGGTGGCGGTGGCGCGCGAGGTCTACGGTCAGCAACCGCTGCTCAATCCGTCGAGCGGCGGCAGCGGGCCTATCCATCCCTTCATGGCCCATGTGGGGGCGCCGGTCGTGGCCCTGGGCATCGGCAACGTCGGCGGGCGGGTCCACGCGCCGAACGAGAACATCCTGCGCCGCGATTTCGAACGCGGCGTGGAGTACGCGGCGGCGCTCATGACCGCGCTGGCCGGCAGGGACTGAGGCCGGCAGCAAACGTCGTCCCTCCTCCCAGGACTGGTGGGAGGGACGACGTCTACACGTCCTCGCTGCCGGTGTCCATCCGCACGACGCGGGGGCGGAACTCGGCCAGCACGTCCACGAGGTCGGTCTGACGCGCGATGACCTCCTCAATACGCTTGTAGGCCTGTGGGGCCTCGTCAATCCCGCCGCCGATCAGGGTCACGCCCCGGTCCCGCAGGTACGCCTGCACGTCCTTCTTGCTCAGGGCACTCTGGGCGGCGCGGCGACCGAGCTGCCTTCCCGCGCCGTGGCTGGCGCTCGCCAGCGCGGGAGCGTGGCCGCGTCCGCGCACGAGGTAGCCGGGGTCGGCCATGCTGCCGGGAATCAGGCCCAGTTGCCCCTTCGCGGCGGGGGTGGCGCCCTTGCGGTGCACGATCAGCTCCTGGCCGTCCACGACCTCCTTCCAGGCGAGGTTGTGGCTGTTGCTCGCCTGCGCCAGCGGGGCCACGCCCAGCGCACGCGCCAGCCGGGCATGGATGAGGTCGTGGTTCGCCAGGGCGTAGCGCCCCGCGAGGTTCATGGCCTGCCAGTAGGCCTGGCCCTCCTCGCTGTCCAGCGGCAGCCACGCGAGCTTCTGCGCGGCCTTGTCGATACCGGGGTGCAGCCGCCCTGCCAGCGCGGTGAAGTGTCCCGCGACCTGCGCCCCGAACCCGCGTGAGCCGCTGTGCGACAGCAGCGCGAGGTACTCGCCCGCCTCCAGGCCCAGTTCAGGGTCGGGCTGCGTGAGACTCAGCGTGCCGAACTCGGCGAAATGGTTGCCGCTGCCCGAGGTCCCGATCTGGCTCTCGGCTTTGGGAAAGAGGTGCCGGAGCAGGGGCTGCTCCTCCCAGGCCGCTTCGTGCAGCACGGCGTGGTCCTGACGCTCACGCTTCTCGAACCCCACGCCCGCGCCGAAGCGCGTGTGGCGCAGCAGCAGGTCGCTCGCCTCGGCCACCTTCAGGGCGTCCGCGGGCATAGGCAGCACGCTGAGCATCATTGAGCAGCCGATGTCCACACCCACGCCATAGGGAATGACCGCGTTCTCGGCCGCCAGCACCCCGCCGATGGGCAGGCCGTAGCCCACGTGGGCGTCGGGCATCATCGCCCCGGCGCGCGACACGGGCAGGCGCATCGCCACGTCCATCTGGGCGCGCGCTCCCGGCTCGATGAGGTCGGCGCCCCACACCGCGTAGGGCAGGGGCACGGCGCGCAGGGCGCTCGCTGCTCGGACCTGCTGTGCGGCCGCCTGGGCCAGCAGCGTCTGCGCTAGCGGGGCGTATACGCCGCCCCCGGCGTACTCCTGCGGCGCGCCCTGCACGGCGCCCAGTTCCTGCAGGATGTCGGCGCGGCTCAGACCGGCGCCCTCGCGTGCGGCGGCGGCCTTCAGGGCCAGCCCGACCGCTTCCTTCTCAAATCCCAACTTGATGAGGTGCTTCCCGTTCATGTGTACTGCTCCAGTGGGGCGGGAAGCCCAGGGATCATCCCTGGCCGCTTCCCTGCCCGGTGTGAGAGGCCTGTCGCCGGTCGTCGCCGTCTTCCGAATCCTGCGCTGATCTCATGTGGACCTCCGGGGCCGCAACTTCCGGCCCTCCCTCCATCCTGCCGCGCCGCGACCGGCGCGCGCCATAGGCCAGAACGCGCAGTGGCGACGGACCCGGTGGCGTAGGCGAGGCGGCCCGGCGGCCAAAAAAACTCCCCCACCCGCAGGTGAGGGAGCTGACCTGCGCGGGCCTTACTGCAGGGTCTTGATGTACGCCTGGATGTCCGCCACCTGCTGATCGCTGATCTGCGCGGCACTGAAGCGGGGCATGACGGCCCCCAGGGTACGCTCGGGGGTGCGGCCCTCACGCAGCACGGTCGTGAACTGGGCCAGCGTCCAAGCCTTGGGACCGTCGGTGGCCACGACCAGGCTGGGACCGATGCCGCCCTGGGCGTTCTGGCCGTGGCAGCCCGCGCAGTTGCCCGCGAAGACCTGCTGGCCCGCCGCCGCGTCGCCGTCGGCCGCGTTCGAGGCGCCCGTTTCCGAGGGCGCGCCCGACGACGCGGCGCCCGAGGCGGCCGCGCCGGTTTCCTGGGTGGGCGACTCGGCGGTGCTGGGCTGGCTGGGGGTCGGTCCCTGGCCGGGGTTGCCGTCGCCCTGCGCGGTCTCTGCAGCAGTGCCGCTCGCCATTGCCGTTCCCGAAGTGGCGCCCGCTGCATTTTCGCCGTCCGCCATGCCGCTCTCGGCACTGCCGGCCGCCTCGGTCGCGGCGGCGGCTCCGGCCGCGCCCGCCGCTTCGTTCTTCACGGGAGTCGCCGCCGTGCCCTCGGGGCCGGGCGTCGCGTCGGAGGGGATGGTGCGCGGAATGACGATAAGGAGCACGAGGCCCACGATCAGGCCCAGCGTGACCCCCAGCAGCCACGAGGTCACGTTTCCAGCAGTCCAGCGGTTCTTCCGGCCATTCATGACCCCAGCATATCGCCGCGCGGCGCGGGCAGGGGGCCGGGCGGCGCGGCACGGGGTCGGCCGATTCTTTAGAGAGGGCTGGAGAGGGCGCTGCGGCCTAGAGCAGCCGCGGGGGCGGCAGGGGCGCTCCGTCCTCCGGCCACCACTGCCAGCGGGCGAGGTCACAGCGGCCCGAGGCGTCGAACTCGATGCCCTCGGCGCGCAGCAAACCCTCCTGCAGGTCGCCGAACCCCAGCTTGTGGGTGCTGACCCGCCCCTGCGCGTTGATGACCCGCTGCCAGGGCAGCCCCGAGTCGCCGTCCATGAGGGCGTTCATGACATACCCTGCCTGCCGCGCGGCTCCCGGCTGCCCGGCCAGCAGCGCCAGCTGGCCGTAGGTCGTGACCCGGCCCGGCGGAATCCGGGCCACCAGCGTCAGCACCCGCTCGCGGAAGGTGGGTTCGGCAGGGTCGGTCGGCATGGGCGAAGTCTAGCGGGCGCCGGCGCCTCAGCGCAGCAGGAGGTTCAGGCGCTGCCGCTCGCGGTCGGACACGACGTAGTACCACACGCCGCCGATCTTGCGGTTCTCGCCGCGCACGCGCTCGCCCGTCTGGTGGTCGAGCATATATGCGTGCGCCGCGCGCAGCTTGACCACCTCCGAGGGCGAGAAATTGGTGCGCACGCTGTCACTCAGGCGGTCGAGCACCTTCGTCAGCTCGGGGGTGTCCAGGCCGCCCAGAGCGCGCATCAGGGCGCGGACCACCTGCTGCTGCCGGGCGTTGCGGCCCAGGTCGCCCTCGGGGTCGTCGTGCCGCATCCGGGCGTAGGCCAGCGCCTGTTCGCCCTCCAGGTGCAGCCGCCCGCGCGTGATGTGCTGGCCGTCGAGCTCGAAATCCAGCGACGAGTCCACGTCCACGCCCCCCACTGCGTCAATGGCCTGCACGAAGCCGTTCAGGCTCACCTCGACGTACTTGTCGAAGGGCACGCCCAGAAAGCGCTCGACCGCCGTCGTCTGGAGACTGGCCCCCCCGTAGGCGTAGGCGGCATTGATCTTGACCAGGCCGTGCCCAGGCAGCTCGACGCGCGTGTCGCGCGGAATGCTCAGGAAGTACAGCGTCTTGGCCACCGGGTCGAAGGTCAGGCTCAGGAGGGTGTCGCCCCGCCCACTGCCCAGCGCGGGCTGGTCGTTGCCGATGAGCAGGATATGTACCTTGCGCTGCGCGAGCTGGGCCGACGAGTCTCGCTCAATGAAGGGGCCCGGCGTGGGCGCGCCCGCCGCTGCCGGCTGGTCCTTGGGCGGAATGTAGCGCCCCAGCGACGGAGGCTGCGTGGGAGCCGGCAGCGCCCTGAACACGGGATCGTCGAGCACGCCGGGGCGCAGCGGCATTCCGTCGTCCTCCAGCGCCTTGTAGACCTTGACGCCGGTCTGCTGGACCTCGCGGTGGGTCGTGTAGGCCCAGGTCCCCGCCACGCCGGCAACGAGCAGCAGCGCGGCTACCGGCAGCAGCCACCGTCTGTTGCCAGCTCTGCGCCCGGTCATCTCGGCATCCTAGAGCATGGGGGTGGGCCGGACCGTGGCGGCCGGGACCATCCCCAGACGGGCCTCAGCGGCGCCGGGCGAGCACCTCGCGGTACACCGCCCAGGTGCGCTCCAGCAGGTGCGGCAGCGTGAAGTGCGCGGCGAACCGCTCGCCGCCGGCGTGGCCCATCGCCGCGCGCCCGGCCGGGTCGTCGAGCAGCCGCGCCAACGCCAGCCGCCACGACACCACGTCGTTGTGGGCCACGAGCAGTCCGGTGCGGCCGTCCACGACCGCCTCGCCCACGCCGCCCACATCGCTGGCAATCACCGGCAGCCCGGCCCGCATACCCTCCAGCACACTGATGGGAAAGCCTTCGTAGTGCGAGCACAGACAGAACACGTCTCCCTGAGCTAGCAGTTCGGGTACGTCGTCGCGGCTGCCCAGAAAGCGCGCCCGCTCGCCCATCTCCAGCGTGGCCGCCAGCGCGCGGGTCGTCTCGAGCTCGGGGCCGTCACCGATCAGCCAGACCTCGGCGCCGCGCAGAGGAGCGGCAGCGCGCAGCAGCAGCCCCTGGTCCTTGGGCGGGGCAAAGCGCGCGACCATCACGAACCGCACCGGACCGGCCGGCCGCGCCGTCGCCAGCCCCGGCCGGGGCTCCCCGGGCAGGGCGTTGTGGATGGTCCGGGCCTGCGGAGCGACCCGCAGCCGCGCGCCCAGGTCGCGGTCATAGTCCGACACGGCGATGATGGCCGCACTCAGGGGCGCCGCCAGGCGCTCGGACCAGATCGCCAGCAGTCGCCGCGCCCGTCCCGCACCCTCGGTAAAGGCCCAGCCGTGCGCCGTGAAGACGGCCGGCACCCCCGCGAGGCGCGCCGCCACGCGCCCCAGCAGCCCCGCCTTGGAGCTGTGCAGGTGCACGAGGTCGGGCCGCAGCCGCCGCAGCAGCCGGGTCAGCGCCCACAGCGCGGCGAGGTCGCGCCGGGGGTCCAGAGGAGCCACGAGCTGCGGCACGACCACCGTCTCCAGGCCCAGCGCCCGCGCCTGTTCGAGCAGAAACCCGTCCTCGCCCGAGGCCACTGTGATGCGGGCGCGGTCACGCAGCCGCATCAGTTCCAGCACATGGGTCTGGGCGCCGCCGCGCTCGGCCTTCGTGATGAGCAGCAGAATGTGGGGCCGCGCTCCCGGCGGCCGCTCAGGCTTCCTGGGCATACCGCGTCTCCCGGACGAGCGTGCCGGCCAGCCCGTAGTCGGGGTTGTAGGGAGCCTCCCACAGCAGCGCCCACCCCAGCGAGCTCGCCTGCCCCCGGCGCAGGACCGTCTCGGCCTCGGTGGGGGTGAGCCACGCGGCGTAGCGCAGCGCGGCGGTGGGCAGGTGCCCGCTGCGCCGAGCCTGCTCGGCGAGCGCGCGCGCCGCGCCGTCGTAGGGAATGAGGACCGGGCGCGAGGTTGCTGGGCGCACCCGCAGCGCCGCCGCCAGCGAGGCGTAGTCCTGCCCGGTGCGCAACTGCCCCAGGTCGGGGCCACTCGCCTCGGCCCCCAGCCCCCGGCTCAGGCGGCGGTAGGCGGCCAGCGCTTCGGCGGGGGGCAGCTGCGCGAGCAGGTCGCGGCTCCGGGCCAGCGCGCCGTGCCACGCGGTCGGGCGGGCCACGTCCGTCAGCTCCAGCCGCCGGAACGTCCCCGAACACAGCCGCCACGCCTCGGCGAGATGCGGCAGGGGCGCCTCGCCGTGCCACACGGTCTCGAAGGGCCCAAGTTGCGCGGGGGGCAGCGTGGTCGCCACGACCCGCAGGCGCTCGCCGGCCCGTCTGCGCGCCCGCAGTTCGCGGCCCCGTTCGCCCAGATGCACCGGACACAGGCTGCTCGACCACAGCACGCTGCCCGGCAGCAGCGCCGCGAGCCGGGCCGCGCTGCCGCGCGAGGGCAGCAGCGCCAGCGTGTCGCTGGGCTCGCGGTCCATCCGCGCAGCCAGTCCCGCGAGGTCCAGCGTCTCGGGCGGCGCGAACCGCGGCAGGGCGAGTGGTGCCCCGGTCGTCGGCCGGCCCTCCTCCGGCCCCGCTGTCAGCTCGGGCCAGTCGGGCCAGTCCAGCACCCAGGGCGAGAGCAGCAGCGCCCCAGTGCCGAACACCCGCGCGTTGTCGGCCAGCAACCCGGCGATCATGCCCTGTTGACCGGCCGGCAGCCCCTGCACGCCGTCAAGCAGGACCGGCCCGTCGAGCAGCGCGGCGAGGTCCGGCAGGGTCCACTGCCACGCCGCCGAGAGCAGGCCCACCGCGTCTTCGAGCGTGATGACCGCGATGGGCGATTCCAGGCCACCGACGAGTGCTCCGTAACGCTCTGCGAGCAGCTCGCGCGCGCCGAGCCAGGCGCCCCAGCCGGACACCGCCAGCGTCACGCGGCCCTGCCCGGCTCGGCGCGCGCCCTCCAGCGCCCACTCGACCGCGCGGGTCCAGCGGGTCTCGTCATCGTCCAGGGCCAGGCAGGCGCAGAGAGGTGCGGCGTGCAGCTGCCCCGGCCCCAGGTCTGGCCCGGCACCGGGCGGCAACACGGTGGGCACGGCGTCGCGGCGCAGCAGCCGGGCCGCCTGACCCCGCACCCAGGCTTCCCGCTCGCCCGGCGCCTCCGGGGGCCGGGGCAGCGCGGCCAGCGCCCGCAACAGGGCCGGACTGGGCGGGGCGTGTGGGGGCTCGGCCAGCACCCGCTCGGCCTCGGCCGTGTCGAGCAGCCCCCCCACCCCCGCCAGCAGAACGCGCGCGGCCTGCGGCTGCCCCGCTGCGGCGGCGTGCCGGGCCGCGTCGAGGGCCCCACCCGGAGACAGGGCGGCCACGCGCCTCAAGCACTCAAGTTCCTGATCGCGGTCCATGTCCCCTCCTTGTGCCCGTTCCCGCGGCGCCTCGGCCGGCTCAGGCCCAAAAAACACAGTCCTGGCCGTCATGCACCGCAGCATATCAGGACGGCCTCTACCTGTAAGCAGGCTGTGAGAGTCTTGAGGATAACTTCATGCACAGCACGGCAGACCGTGCGCCGCCACTTCTAAACGACCAAAGGCAAACCTCTCGCAAGAGGGGGACGCAAAGCCACGGGGCCCTCTGGGCCGGCCGGGTTACCGAAAGAGGAGAACACACGTGCGCCGAACCGTACCGGCCCTGCTGGCCCTGACCCTTGGCCTGATGTCCTGCATGCAGGCCCCCACCCCTCAGTCCAGCACGAGCACCATTCCGGCAACCCCGGCCCCCACCGCCGTGACCGAGCCCTCTTCCGACGCACAGACGACCCCCCTGACCGACAGCGCCCAGGCCGTCCGCCGGCCCTCGCTCGTGCCCGACACCTACGGCCAGCGGGTCAGCGTGCAGAACGCCACACTGCGGGTGGGCAACCAGGGGATGTTTCCCTTCGGCTTCTACCACGTCTCGTGGATGAGCGACGCGGCCACCCGCCAGCGCGACATGCAGGAAATGAGCTCGGCCGGCTTCAATACCATGACCGCCTCGGTCATCAACGACGCCGACAACGCCCGCTACGGCGAGTTTCTGGACGCGGCGGCGCGCGCCCGCATGTACGTGCTCAGCGAGGGCGTCTTCGAGAGCAGTGTTCCCAAACTGGCCAACAAGCCCGCCGTCCTGGGCTGGATGGTCGCCGACGACTGCAACCTCCAGTACACCCCCGCTCAGGTCCGCGAGCGCGGCGCGCGGATGCGGGCCCTCGACCCGCTGCACCCCACCTACGCGGCGCTGTTCACGAGCTACGCCGAGTCGCACAGCGACTTTTTCGACACCACCCACATGATGGGCAACATGTCCTACCCCATCGGGCCGGGCGACAGCATCGGCGCGACCTACGACATGCAGCGTCTCTCGGTCGGTCTGTCCAAGAAGAACGGCACCGTGCCGGTCGCCAACCTCCAGTCGTTTTCCTGGGGCACCGTGCCGGGCCACGACGCCTCGGACCCCGCCGCGCGTATGCCCACCCCTGCCGAGGTCTACAACATGACCTATCAGGCCATTGGGGCCGGGGTGCGCGGCATCCTGTACTACACCTACCTCGACTCGTATAGCGACGTGCGCCGCAGCCCCGCCGTGTGGGAGATGACCAAGAGCATCGTGCCGGAAATCGCCCAGCTCTCGCCGATGCTGCTCTCGGCCGAGCCGCAGTACCTCGAAACGAACAACGGCAACGTCCACGCCACGGCCTGGACCTACCAGGGCCACACCTACATGCTGCTCACCAACGTCTCGGCGACCCAGGCGCAGCCCCTGTACGTCCCGCTCGCCGCCCAGCGGCCCACCGGCCTCAAGCCCCTGTTCGCCGGGCGCGGCGGCGAGGGCGTCAAGCTCGGCGGCACCACCCTGGGCGGCAGCATCGCGCCGCTGGGCGTCCACTTCTTCCAGATCAACTGATCCGCCCTGCGGCGACCTGAAGGGGGGAGCCCCCTTCAGGTCGCCGGGCTGAGCCGCCTCACATGAGGCGCGCCTATAACACGGCGGTGCCTCCTCTCCGGCCCCTGGCCGTCTCCCTGCTCCTGGGCGCGCTGCTGACGAGCTGCGCGCCGCTGCGACCGGCCGTCTGGACGGTGGAAGCCCGGCAGACCCGCGTGACAGCGTCGGGCGGCCGCGTCCTCGTCAACGGGCGGCCGTTTTTTCCGTTCGGCTTCTATCACATCTCCTGGGCCGACCAGGGCACCCCCCAGACCCGCCTCGACGACCTGGATACCCTGGCCGACGCGGGCTTCAACGTCATGCTCACCGAACCCGTGCGCGAGGCCGAGACCGAGATGCCCCCCCTGCTGGCCCGGGCCCAGCGGCGCGGCGTGATGATCCTGGCCCACGGCATCCAGCCCCGTTTCGTGCGCGAGCTCGCCGGCCAGCCCGCGCTGCTGGGCTTTACGCTCATGGACGACAGCAACTACAACAGCACGCCCCCGGCGGTGGCCGACCTCCAGGCGACGTACAAGGCGCTCGCGCCCGACAAGCTCACGGGGATCACGCTGGCGGTGGCAAACGATCGGCCGGAGAGCGGGTTTTTCGGGGTGTCGGACAGCGTCAGCAACATGAGCTACCCCATCGGCGGCACCGACGAGATCGCGGTGGTCTACGGGGTCATGCGCCAGACGGTGGTGCAGGCGGCGCGGCGCGGCGTGGTGCCGCTGGCGACCCTCCAGACCTTCGCGTGGCCGGGCCAGCGCCGCCCCACCCCGGCCGAGCTGCGCAACATGACCTATCAGGCGGTGGTCGCGGGGGTCAAGGGCGTCGTGTACTACTCCTACCGTTCGGGGGGCAACCGCGTCACCGACGACGGTCCGCTGTGGCAGGAGACGCGCAACCTCGCCGCCGAGATGCGGGTGCTCTCCCCCACGCTACTCAGCGCCGGGCGCCGCGAACTGACCCCGGACACGGCCGGTCAGCCGGTGCGCGCCGTGCAGTTCAGCGGAGCGGGCGGGTCGTACCTCCTCGTGGTCAATACCACCCCCCGGCCTCAACCGCTGCGGCTGGACCTGCCGCGCGTGCGGAGTCTGCGCCCCCTGTTCGGTACGGCCACCCCGGACTTCGGCCGGGGCCAGCTCGGGGGCACGCTGGAGGCGCTGGGCGTGCAGGTCTTCGAGGTGCGCTGATCTGGTCCCCCCCACCCCCCGTGCAACCTGGGTGAAACATGAACCGGGACCGTGACGGAGAGGAGCCGGCCACGCACTAGGCTGAGCCCGATGCCCGCCGCCCCCCACCCTTCCGGAGACGGCCGATGACCCCACCCGGCATCCCCACGTCTCCGCTGCGCGCCGCCGTGTTGTGGACACTGGGGGGCAACCTGGTGTTTGCGGCCACGCAGTGGTCCATGCTCGTGGTGCTCGCGCGGCTGGGTGATCCGGCCGATGTGGGGCGCTACACGCTGGGGCTGGCCGTGACCACCCCGGTCTTCTTGCTTCTCAGCCTGCAACTGCGCGGCGCACAGGCCACCGAACCACCGGACAGCCCCTACCGGTTCGGCCATTACTTCACGCTGCGCACACTGCTCGCGGGGCTGGCCCTGGCGCTGTGCGCGGGCTGGGTGCTCCTGAGCGGCGCAGGCGAAGGCCAGCCCACCGCCGGGTTGGCGGCCGTGACCGGCTGGCTGGCCCTCGCCAAGCTGTTCGACGGCCTGAGCGACGTGTGCTACGGGCACCTTCAGGCGACCGGTCGCCTGGCCCAGGTGTCGCGCTCGCTGATGCTGCGCGGGGTGCTTTCGGCCCTGGGCCTGGCCGGGGCCTTCGCGCTGACGCGCGACGTGGGCTGGGCCGCCGCCGCCGTGGCCGGAGGCTACCTGGGCGGCCTGCTGCTCTACGACCTGCCGCGCACCCGAGCCGGCACCGGCCACTGGTGGAGGCCCGAGTGGCCCCGGTTACGCTCGCTGGCGCGCCTGACCTGGCCGCTGGGGGTGGCCGTGGGCCTCATCGCCCTGAACGCCAGCCTGCCGCGCTATTTCCTGGGGCGCGAGGCCGGACTGGGGGCCGTGGGCCTGTATTCGGCGCTGTCCTACGTGACCGTGGCCGGCAGCATGGTGGTCACGGCGCTGGGACAGGCCGCGACCACCCCCCTGGCCCGGCTGGCCGCGCAGGGCGACGCGGCCGGGTTCCGGGCCCTGCTGGGCCGGCTGCTGCTCTTGGGCACGGCGCTCGGAGGAGCCGGGGTGCTGGGGGCGTTGCTGCTGGGCCGGCCCGTGCTGGAGCTGCTGTACGGCCCCGCCTACGGGCGCGACGTGCCGCTGTTCGCCCTGCTGATGCTGGGGGCGGCGCCGGGCTACGTCGCCTCCTTCGCGGGCTTCGGCATGACGGCCCTGCGCGAGTTCGGGGCGCAGGTGCCGCTCTTTCTGGGGACCACGGCTACGCTGGCGCTCGCCTGCGCCCTGCTCATTCCGGAAGGGGGCTTGGCAGGCGCGGCCTGGGCCACCGTGATCGGCGGGGCGGCGCAGCTGCTGGGCAGTCTGTGGATCGTCCGGCGGGCGCTGCGGCGCGGTCCCCCGCCGGCCCAGACCCCCGCCGCCCCGCCCCATCCGCCCTCCCGTACAGTAGAGACCGCCCGTGACTGACTCCGCGTTTTCTTCTCCCCCCACCCCGGCTACCGGGCCACCCCTGCGCGTTCTGCATGTCCTGAGCGCCATGAACCGGGGCGGCATCGAGACCTGGCTCATGCAGGTGCTGCGCCGTCAGGATCCGGCGCGCGTCACCTTCGAGCTCCTGCTGTTCACGCCGGAGGGCGGCGCCTACGACGCCGAGCTGCGCGCGCTGGGCGTCACCGTGCGGCGCTGTCCCTCACCGCGCCGGGTGGGCGCCTTCCTGAGCTGCCTGTGGCGCACCCTGCGGACCGGGCACTACGACGTGGTTCACAGCCATGTCCACCACTTCAGCGGGATCATCCTGTTCGTGGCGTGGCTGGCGGGCGTGCGCGGCCGTATCGCCCACAGTCACCTGAATACCGAGGGTCTCGACCGCGCCTCGGCCGCGCCCCGGAGGCTGTACCTGCGGGCCATGAAGGCAGCCATCGCCCGCTGGAGCAGCGAGGGGCTGGCGGTCAGCGACCAGGCGGCGGGGGCGCTGTTCGGGCCGGGCTGGCGCACGCAGGCGCAGTGGCGCGTGCTGCCGCTGGGCCTGGACCCCGCGCCCTACACCCGCCCCACCAACCGCGCGGGCCTACGCGCCTCGCTGGGACTGGCCCCGGAAGCCCTGGTGCTGGGCCACATCGGCTGGTTCCGGCCGGCCAAGAACCACCCCTTCCTGCTGCGGGTCTTTGCCGAGGTGCTCGCGCGGCGCCCCGAATCCCGGCTGCTGCTCATCGGGGAGGGCGAACAGCAGGAAGGGGTGCAGGCGCTGGCGGGCGAGCTGGGGGTGCTGGGCGCAGTCGTCTTCGCGGGGCCGCGCGACGACGTGCCGGCGCTGCTGCAGGTCATGGACGTGTTCGTCTTTCCCTCGCACATCGAGGGTCTGGGGCTGGCCCTGATTGAGGCGCAGATGGCCGGGCTGCCCTGCGTGACGGCCGACCACCTGCCGCCCGAGGCGTGGCTGCCTGGCGCCAGCGTCACGGCCCTGCCCCTGGCGGCCGGAGCGGCGGCCTGGGCACAGACCATCCTGGAGGTCGCCGGACAGCCCGCACAGTTTCCCGCGCCGCATCCCTATGACCTGACCCACTCGCTGCCGCTGCTGCTGGAGCGCTATGAACACTATCGCCGCTGAGAGCCGCGCCGCCGCGCCTGCCCAGACCGGCGCGGCGGCGCGGCTGCACGCCCTGACGGCCACGGGGCTGGGGCTGTTTCTCCTCACGCAGTGCTTCACGCTGCCGGTGCTGGCCCTGGGGCCGTCGTGGACGCTGTGGCAGACCCTCCCGGACCTGATCCTGTGGGTCACGGGGCTGTGCGCCGCGCTGTACCTCAAGCCGCAGGGCACGGCCGCCCAGCGCCAGCTGTGGCTGGGGCTGCTGGCGCTGTTCGGCATGAGCGTGCTGGCGCTGGGCGTGCTGTTCATCTACGCCGACCCACTGCTGGGCACCGAGCTGCGGTTCGGGGCGTTCTCGCTCTACCGGCTCGTGCAGGTGCTACTGGTGTTCTGGGCGGCCTCGCGGCTGGAGTACACGCCGCAGCTGCTCGCGCGCTGGTACCGCCTGGCCACCGTGGCCTTCGCCGTGACCTGCGGGGGCATCATCCTGACCACCTTTTCGGGCGCCAGCATCAAGTTCCTGGGCCAGCACCTGCCGCGCGGCCTGGGTGTGTCGGGCCCCTGGGAGGCCTACTACCTGTATCAGGAACGGGGGCTGGGCTTCGTGGGCTTCAACCACGGCTACGCGGCCCTGCAGGTCATGCTGCTGGGCGCGTTCGTGCTGTACCTGCGCCGGCGCCTGGGCCGGGGGGGCGGCGAGTGGGTGCTACTGCTCGCCCTGGCGGCCAGCTTCCTGTGCAATTCGCGCGCCGGGCTGGCGGGCTGCGTGGTGTTCGTGGCGCTTGAACTCCTGCGCTTTCCGCTGCGCGCGGCCCTCACGGCGCTGGGCCTGAGCGTGGTGGGCCTGGTCTCCTGGACCTGGATCGCCCCGAACCTGACGGCCACAGCCGAGCGTCAGGCCACCATTCTCGACGCCTCGGACCCCGGCAACCTCGCCGGGCGCACCGACATCTGGCAGAGCATCTTCGGCGAGCTGCTGGGCGACCCGTACCGCCTGCTCGTGGGGTCCGGGCTGGGGTCGGCCGTCATCAACAAGGGCAACAACGCGCACAACATGATTTTGCAGGTGCTGTTCGAGACCGGCGTGGTGGGTCTGGTGAACATGGGGGCCTTCTTCGCGCTGCTCCTCGCGCTGCTGCTGCGCGCCGGCCCGGAGGGGCGGGTCATCCTCAACGTCACGGCCGGCTTCCTGATCACCAGCCTGACCCAGGAGACCTTTTTTCCGAACGTCGGCTTCGGCAGTTTCCTGCCGCTCTACGCCCTGGTCATCGCCGTGGTGATGGGTACAGGCACGGCGGGGCGCGTCGCCCTGCGGAGGTCCACATGAACCTGACAGCCGTCCTCGAACAGCGCTACGACCGCACCCCCGACGGCCAGGTCTGGACCCCCGGCCCCCACGGCGCGGACTTCTGGGCGCGTTACCTGGAGGTGTTCGGGGAGGTGCGGGTGGTGGCCCGTGTGCGCGACGTGCCGGGTGTGGGCGAGCGGATGCGCCCCGCCGGGGGGCCGGGCGTGAGCTTCGTGGCCGTGCCGCACTTTATCGGGCCGGCGCAGTACCTGCGGGTCAAGGGGCGGGTGCGGCGCGCCATCGCCGCCGCGGTGCTCGATCCTGGGGCCGGGGCCGTACTGCTGCGCGTGCCCGGCACCCTCAGCAACGAGGCGTTCCGGGCCCTGGGCCAGCGCCCCTTCGCGGCCGAGGTCGTCGGTGATCCCTACGCCCTGTTCGCGCCGCGCGTGTCGCGCCACCCGCTGCGGGCTTTCTTCCGGCAGATGTACACTCGGCAGTTGCAGGCCCAGTGCCGGCAGGCGCGCGTGGTCGCCTATGTCACGCGCGAGGCGTTGCAGCGGCGCTACCCGTCGCCGGGCCGCATGTTCGGGCTCTCGGATGTGGACCTACCGCCCGCGGCCTACGCCGCACGGGGCCGTTCCTGGCACGCCGGTCCCTACGAGGCGGTCATGGTCTGCACCCTCCAGTTTCCGTACAAGGGCGTGGACCTCGCCATCTCGGCCCTGTCGCTGCTGCGCCCGCGTGGGCTGGACCTGCGGCTGCGGATCGTCGGAGAAGGCGCCCAGCGCCCGGTCCTGGAAGCCCAGGCCCGGAGACTGGGCCTGGAGCTGGGCCCGGCCGGGCAGGTCGAGTTCGTCGGGGCGGTGCCGGGCGGCGAGGGCGTGCGGGAGCAGCTCGACCGCGCCGACGTGTTCCTGATGCCCTCGTGGCAAGAAGGCCTGCCGCGCGCGATGGTCGAGGCGATGGCGCGCGGCCTGCCGGTGCTGGGCTCGGAGGTCGGCGGCATTCCCGAACTCATCGGCCCCGCCGAGCGCTTTCCGACCGGCGACCCCAGCGCCATCGCCGCCGCGCTGGAGGGGCTACTCGGCGACCCCGCCCGTTACGAGGCCCAGGGAGCGCGCAACCTGGAGGTGGCCCGCACCTACAGCAACGAGGCGCTGGGCGAGGTGCGCCGCGAGTTCTACCGGGCCGTGCGCGACCTCGCGGGCCGCTGAGCACGGAGGCCGCTCCTACCGGGCCGCGGCCCAGGCACGCTCAGGGCCGTTCGAGTTCCAGGGGAGCCGGTTCGGCGCCGGGAGTATCCGTGTAGCGGCCGGTGGCGTAGCCGTAGCCCACGTTGCCCGCCGTTTCCTTTTCCTTGTTCAGCACGATGCCCAGGACCTCGCTGCCGGCGGTCTGGGCACTGCGCATGGCGCGCTCGACGAGTTCGAGCTCACTGCCCAGCGCCGCGACCATCAGGACACCGCCCAGCCGGGCCGAGAGTTCCAGGGCGCTCGCGGCCACGAGCACGGGCGGGGTATCCACCAGCACGTAGGCGTAGTCGTCCGCCACCGACGAGATGACCTCGTAGAGCTTTCCCGCGTCGTTGACGCCGCGTTCGGGAATGAGCAGGTCGGTGGCGCCCGTGCCCGATCCCGGCGTCAGGTCCTGGTACAGCGTCGCGCCGCCGACGGACGTGGACGTGAAGTGGGCCCGCGTGCGCTGCCACAACCGGAACTGGGTGGGGCGGTACAGGTCGGCGTCCACGATCAGGACCCGCAGGCCCCGCAGCGCGAAGCTCTGGGCCAGCGCGGCTGTGATGGTGCTCTTGCCCTCGCCCGGGCGGGCGCTCGACACGGCGAAGCGGGTACGCCCCGCCGCGACCGACGCCAGATTCACGCGCAGGAATCCCACCTGCTCGTACAGCGCTCCGCCGCGCGTCTCGGCGAGCACCTCGGCCTGCCCGTCCTTGAGAAGGGGCAGAACGCCCAGCAGCGGCTTGCCCAGCGGGGCAAGGTCGGCGGCCGAGTTCACGCGCTTGCGCAGCGCGTCGAGCACGATGGCCCCGAGCGCCGCGAAGAACAGCAGCGCCGTGAACACCAGCAGGGCGTCGCGCAGCGGCCGGGGCGAGACCGGCACCTGGGGCGTGGAGGCCGGCGAGATGAGCGAGAGGGTGCCGCCCACCGCCGTGAGCAGCGCCGAGATCTGCCCCAGCTTCTCCTGGAGGTCGCTGCGGGTCGTGAGCAGCGACTGGGTCTCGATGGTGCCGGGCTGCGAGCCGAGCCGGGCATCCACGTTGGCGAGCTGCTGGCGCAGGGTCTGCTGCGCGCGGGTGATGTTCTGGGCGGCGCGCTCCTGGTCCCACCGCAGCAGCGCCTGCGCCGAGGCGTCGGCGAGGACCTGTGCAGCTTGCGGCGTGCGCGCGTGCGACCGCAGCTCATAGATGCCGGTCTGCTGCTGAGGGTCGATGCTGGAGAGCATCCGCACGAGTTCGTAACGCCCACCCGCCGCCTCGGCGCGCAGCTGCGCAGCCAAGGCGGCCTTCTCGGCGGCCGGCAGGGCCGAGCCGCGCACCTCCGCGAGGGTCAGGTCCAGCACCTTCTGGCTGCGCAGGGCGTTTTGCACCACGCTCTGCGGCAGCGGCGGGGTCGTGACCAGGGTCAGGCTCACCACGCTGTTGCCGGTCGCGCCGCTCAGGGCCGCCAGACTGGTCGAGGCCTCGTACTCGGCCGGACGCAGTGACGACGCGGCGTAGGTCAGGCCCGCGCCCAGCAGCGCGCTTCCCAGAATGATCCAGGCCGAGCGGCGCAGCACGGAGAAGTAGTGCTTGATGTCGATGTCCTGGGGCGCGGAAGTGTCGATGGACCGGGTCCTCTCTTTGTTCGGTATGAAAGGCCCCAGCCGCGCGCGGCGTGAGGCAGGTCTGGAGCGGGTTCCGGCACCGGAACAGCCCGGCCGACGGAGAACCGGGTGGGTCGCCCGCGAAACCGGCGGAGTCTGGCCTGAGACTACACGTCCGCCCGCGGCAGCGCCTAGGCATAAGACACCGGCAGCGCGCATTGCCCCTGGACCATGAAGGCGAGACCAGGGGCAATGCGCGGTGCCTGGGGCGACCGGAGCCGCCCCTCAGCGAACGGGGGTCAGAACCAGCGGCGGGACTTGCCCGACGTCTTGCCGCCCAGACGGCGCTGGGCCTGATTGAGCACGAAGTCGAAGGCCTTGTCGCGCTTACGGGCCTTGACGTACTTGCCGCGTACGGACTGCTGGCGGCGGCGCAGCAGATTGATCATCTCCAGGGCGACGGGGGCGTAGACCAGAAGCTGGCGCAGGGTGCTGCTCTTCTTGCCGGAGTTCACGGTGCGGACACGGGGGGTCTTCATGCCCCCAGGTACGCGGGCGGGGGGCCCGGAGTTGCAGAGCGGGTGAGCCGTGAGCGCGTTGCATGAAGGGGCGCTCAGGGCCGCCCAGGCGCTACCCTGGGGCATGACCGCAACCCAGGACCGGGCCCAGGAGCTTCGAGAGCAGCTTGTCGCGTGGCGGCGGCACCTGCACCAGCACCCCGAGGTCGGCTTTCACGAGCACGAGACGGCCGCCTACATTGAGGCCGAACTCAAGAAAATGCCCGGCCTGACGGTTACGCGCCCGACCGAGACGAGCGTCCTGGCCGTCCTGAAGGGGGGCCAGCCGGGACGCACGCTGCTGCTGCGCGCCGACATCGACGCCCTGCCCATCCATGAGGAGAACACCTTCGACTTCGCCTCGCAGAACCCCGGCGTCATGCACGCCTGCGGGCACGACGGCCACACGGCGATCCTGCTGGGCACGGCCCGGCTGCTCGCCGAGAATCCCGGCGAGGTACCCGGTGAGGTCCGCATGATCTTCCAGCACGCTGAGGAGATCGGGCCCGGCGGCGCTGAGGAGCTCGTCATGAACACGGACCTGATGGACGGCGTGGACATCGTCACGGGCCTGCACCTCAACAGCCAGCTGCCGGCGGGCCGGGTGGCGGTCAAGCCGGGCGCCTTCATGGCCTCGCCCGACATGATCGAGCTGACCATCAAGGGCCGGGGCGGGCACGGCGCGCACCCCGAGGAGGCCATCGACCCCGTCGCCATCGGGGCGCAGGTCGTGACCAACCTCCAGCATGTGGTGAGCCGCCACGTGGGCGCGCAGGACGCCCTGGTGGTCAGCATCACCTACTTCCGCAGCGGCACGACGCACAACGTCATTCCCGACACCGCCGAACTTATGGGCACCGTGCGCACCTTCGACCCCGAGCTGCGCCGCCGCGCCCCGCAGCTCATCGAGCGGATCATCAAGGGCGTGTGCGAGGCGCACGGGGCCGAGTACGACCTGCGCTACGAGTTCGGCTACCGCCCCCTGATCAACACCGACTGGGTGGCCGCGCAGCTCAAGGAGATCGCGCTGGAGACGGTCGGCCCCGAGCACTTTCAGGACGCCAAACCCACCATGGGCGGCGAGGATTTCAGCGCCTACCTGGAAAAGGCTCCTGGCGCGTACTTCAATGTCGGTTCGGGCAGTGACGGCGCCGACAGCCGCTGGCCGCACCACCACCCGCGGTTTACCCTTGACGAACTGAGCCTGGAGACCGGCGTGCGGATGCTACATGCGGCGGCGCTGCGGCTCACGGTGCCCGAGTAGGTTCTGTGAAACTGCCCGACAACGTCGCCAAGCAGATCATCGCGGATCACCAGGCTCGCCCCCGCCACCGGGGCGAGCTGCTGGGCGCGCCGCACGCCACGCAGGACAACCCCGGCTGCGGCGACCAGGTGACGGTGTGGGCGCAGGTCGAGGGCGACCGCCTCGCCGCCCTGAGTTTCACCGGGCGCGGCTGCGCGATCAGCCAGGCGAGTGCCAGCCTGATGACGGCGGCCCTGACGGGCAGGACGCTGGCGCAGGCCCGCGAGCTCTCCGGGCAGTACCGCGCGATGGTGCTCGGTGAAGCCGGTGGGGCCGAGGGGGGAGGCGACCCCGCCCTGGGCGACCTGCTGGCCCTGGCCGGCGTGGGGCGGCTGCTGGCCCGGCGCAGATGCGCGCTGCTGGCCTGGAACGCCCTGGACGCAGCCCTGGCGGCCGGACCGGGCGGCAACACGTCACTGGGACCGGTAGCACCAGCAGGCTAAAAAGGCGCACCATAGGCGCCGTGTCTGCGTCCCTCTCCCCCGGTGGCCCGGTCCCTGCCGGTTCTCCTGTGCCCGACTACGACTGGCTGTATGCCCGCACCCGCGCCGGCCGCGAGCGGGGACCACAGGTGGCGCGCGCCCTGCTCGATCAGCTTGGGCGGCCCGACGAGACCTTTGCCAGCGTCCGCGTGGTGGGCACCAACGGCAAGGGCAGCACCTGCGCGATGCTGGAGGCCGGTCTGCTCGCCTGCGGCCTACGGGTGGGCCGTTTCACCAGCCCTCACCTCCAAACCTACGAGGAACGGGTGCGGACCGGCGGACAGAATCTGGACCCCACCCGCACCGCGCGCTTCATCGCTTGGGCCAGAGACAATGCCCCCGCCGCCCCCTTCTTTGACCTGACCCTGGCCCTGGCCGCCCACAGCTTCTGTGAGGACGGCGTGGAGATCGCGGTGATGGAGGCGGGGGTGGGCGGCGTCTCGGACGCGACGCAGGCCCTGGAGCGGGTCGTGGCGGTCGCCCTGACGAACGCGGCTCTGGACCATACCGGCGTCCTGGGCGAAACGGTGCGCGAGATCGCCCGCGACAAAGCCCGCGCCGCGCGTCCCGGCGTCCCCCTGCTGACGACCGCGACCGGCGAGGCGTTGGACGAGACCGCGCGCGTCGCGGCAGAGGTCGGCGCGCTCCTGCTAACACCGGACTCGCACCCTGACCTATTCGCCCTGCCGCACCCTCCAGCCCTGGCCGGCGCCCACCAGGCGCAGAACGCGGCGCTCGCGGCCGCCACCCTGCGCACCCTGGGGCGGGGCGCGGGTGTAGAAGCGGCCCTCGGGGCGACCCATCCGGCCCGGCTGGAGCGCTTTGCGGTGCAGGGCCGCACGGTGCTGGTAGACGGCGCGCACAACCCCCACGCGGCGGGCGTGCTGGCCCAGGCGGTGCCCCAGGCCGACGTGCTGCTGTTCGGCAATCTGGCGCGCAAGGATACGGCCGCCACCCTGGCGCCGCTGCTGGCGGTGGCCCCCGTGCGGGTCTTCACCGCGCCGGGCGAGACGGCCACACCGCCGGAGGACCTGGCCACCCACTACGGCGGCGTGGCCGTGCCGAGTCCACTGGACGCCCTGCGCCGCGCCCTGGCCCTGACCCCGCAGGGCGGGACGCTGCTCGTCGCCGGCAGCCTGTACCTCGCGGGGACGGTACGTGCCGCGCTGCAAAGGGACGTTTGACAAGCCCCGGAGCATGGCTTATTTTGATCCGTGCACCCGGATTCCGAACGGAACCCTCAAAGCGTGCGCCAGTGTAGCTCAGGGGTAGAGCAACTGATTCGTAATCAGTAGGTCGTCGGTTCAAATCCGACCTCTGGCCCCAACAAGAGAATCCTTCGTCCTAGACGGAGGATTTTTTGCTTTTTGTACTTAGGGCAAACTTACGAATGGTTCGTGGTAAGTCGCTCTCCCGAAAGCCGGAAACCTTGTCTAAGGAGGGTCCATCATGACCTTAGACGACCTCTGGGAACAGTTCCTCTACCACCTCAAAGTACGGAGACGCAGCCCAGCCACCATGCAGTACTACCGGCATACGCAGAGCCATTTCCGGAAATTTATCGGTGAGATTGGAGTGGAAGTTCTCCCAGACATCACCACAACTCATCTCCGGGCTTTCCTTCTCCGTCTCGAAGAGCGGGGGCTTGCGCCAGGAAGCGTTCACGCTCATGGGCGGGCTCTCAAAGCCCTATTTAATTGGGCCTTTGCGGAAGAGTTGATAGAGCGTAATCCAGCCAAGAGACTCTCTCTCCCCTCCCTGCCTCGGGAGCGTCAGCCCGCTGTTGTACCAGAGGGCTTTAAGCGTCTTCTATTGGCCTCTAAGGCTTCAGAACAGCCTCTTAGGGACACTGCAATCATCCTGACACTCTTTGACACGGGTATACGTCTGCAAGAGCTTATAGAGCTTGACACAGAGGATTTACGTTTTGATCGGGGCTTGCTGCGTGTCATGGGGAAGGGAGCCAAAGAGAGGTTCGTACCCATTGGTGTTAAGGCTATGCAGGCAATCACGGCGTACATCAGACGTGAGCGTAAGCCGAGTCACCTTGGCGTACATAGCGTTTTCCTCAGCCGTACGGGAATGAAACTTACTAAGAGTGGTGTTGGTATCCGCCTCGCTAAACTTGGAAAGGATAAAGGGATAGCTCGGGAAGACTGTGCCCCTCATGCGTTCAGACGGGAATTCGCAGTGGAGTTTTTGAGGAACGGGGGAAATGTCTTCACTCTCCAACAACTTATGGGACATACATCACTGGACATGACCCGGCGTTACGTCAGCTTTCTAGACGATGACCTGAAAGAAGCACACCTCAGATTTTCACCCGTAGACAATCTATAGCTACAGATTGTTCCGAGCTTCCTCGTCGGTTGTGCCACCGACGTTGGGGGCTTTTCCTTTGCGCCTGTAAACCCCCTTGTACTTATGGGGCAGTACATCCGGTCCTCCTTACTCTCTCCCACACAGAATAAGTAGGCTAGTGAAATAAATCACCTCTACCAATAGATTTATTAGACCTGTGAGACAAGGGGTGCTAACACACATTTCAAAATGCAAGAGGGGTACAATTCATATGTAAGCAGAAGGGGGATACAAGTATTTATCTTCCATTCCGGAAGTTCTCCCTAAAACTTCAGTAATTTGAAAGTGCATCTACGAAGGGCTTGGATTAGTACCGAACAGTTTATCAGTAAGCACCTGTATGTTCTCTAGAATGCTCTAGTGTCTCCTTCCTAGCTATCTCCAACCTCTAGCTCTACTCTGTAGTCTATGAAACTAGATAGAGTTCTCCCAGTCCGACTCAGTGCTCACATGGATAGTGCCTTAGACTTACTTGCTCAGCGTAGTGGTCTCTCTAAGTCTGCTGTCTTGCGTCGCTGTGCCGCCTTGTACATTGACTACCTTGTCCTTGAAGGAGATGCGTATGTACTACCAACCCACCTTAGTTACCAGAGGTTTCTACGAAGTTGCGAAGAAGACGATTCCTGAAGCCTTCTCTGAACCTCGTTACGCCCGCTTCCTTGACCATCTTCTCTTCAGTCGTTTTCTAGATGAAGACTCAGGATACACAGTCTCTCCCGAGTCACTCCTAGCTGATATGGAGGATATGGGTCATAAGCTCCGTGGAAAATCCCGTAACTATAATCGAGCCACGAAGTTTCCCCGGGAGTTTGAGGAGGCTACAGGTCTAACCCTTCTGGATGCACCGTACAACTTCAAAAAGCATCGGGCCAGTGCCTATGATTTGACAAACCTCCCTAATATCCTACAAGAGGCACTGAAGGTAGAACTTCTTCATCCTCCCATAGATAAGTACCAAGGGGTTTATTTAGAGTCTGGGGAATCTTGGTCAGACTCCGCTGAGGAAAAACTTCGTCGCCAATTTATCGCCGCAAAAGAACAGTACATGGCGAGAAGCGTTAACCGACCAGATATTGAGTACCTGAACCTCTCTAGCAGGTGCTCTACTTTTCTTCAAAGAGGGTATAAGGAGCGTAAAAGTGCGGCACGGGAAGCGATAAATAGAATACCAGACCCAGAAAAAAGAGCATCAGCAATTATCAACCTCAATAAAATAGTAACCTTTGAGCCATTCTACCAAGACTCCTACAACTCCCAGCGTATTTACACTTCAGGTGTGAGTTTGCAAAACTTCTCTTCTACAATTAGAGAGGCCATTCTCAAGCCTTCTAAGAATTACGACCTAAAAGCTGCCCAACTTGCCATCATGGCTACCCACTGGGATGTCGTCGAAATTCAAGACTTGGTTCATTCTGCCGAAGTTTGGGTGAGATTATGCCATAGCCTGAAACTACCTCTAAATTTAAAGGACTCCGTGAAAAGATTGGTTTATTCCACCGCCTTTGGAATGACCGAAGTTAACCTAGCTATCCGATATGGACAGGTGCTCGGTCAACTTACATCTGGCGCAGATTCATCCAATACATCCGCAAAAACTATCCAGTACTATTCAGATGAGCTTTGGGAGAATAAATACTTAGGGGCACTTCTGAAAGGGCGTAAGCAGGCAATGAAGCGACTGCAAGACACCAAGCAGGCCGTGGATGCTCAGGGGCAAGTCTTCAGAGCCTCAGATTTTAGGAGTGATTGGGAAAGTGGTAAAAAACTCCGTACCATGATGGCTTTTGAAATGCAGAGCCGAGAGAAGTGGCTCATGGAACCTATTATTAAACTGGCGCAGGAAAACAAAGAAAAGATGTTGATTACCCTCTGGCTTCACGATGGTGTATATATTCATTACCACAAAACTGACCGCTCACAGAAGCTTGAATGGGAAATGCTCCGGCGTGTTAATCAACGAGCCAAGGAAGCTGGATATCTCACAACGCTTGAGCTTGTTGCCAAGGCCAGTTGAGAAAAGCGTCTGTATCAGCCAAAACCCAATTAAAACTAAAAAAGACTGCCGACCAAAGCAGTCTTAGGAGAACAATACTCATGGACAATCTCACTCTAAAAACTTACGAAGAAGCCCTCCACAAAACGCTAGATGCCCTCCTGATGGGCGTTTCTGCCCTCGCTCTCATCACGGGAAGCGCCACGCTCAAAAGCTCCACCTCACAACCTCAGGCGTCTTCACCCCAGGTCGGAGCAACCTACAAGAAACGCAGTCAGGTCTACCTTGAGACTGGGGAGGAGAGGACCGTGGTGGAGACCTACAAGCTCAATGCCCAAGGTCTCTGGGTGTTGGACAATGTGAAGATTGAAGACTCTCCTTCGGGGTGAGAAGCCTGCCCCCACTCTCCCCTCACCCTATTTACGCTCCAAACGTAATTTTTGGTAGAGTTGGGCATGCCGCAGATTGTCCTACAGCCGTGCAGCGACCCACAGGCCCAAGCCAACCTTAAAAAAACAATGCTGCAGCAGATTTCCTCCCAAACCATCTTGGATCAGGCAACAGATATGGACCTCAGTTGCCGCAGCTATTTTGAACGTCATCCTGCTGTAACAATTTGGGGTGTCAAGGAGAAGCAAGGTAGACCTAAGGTTCAGTGGGAACGCATGAAGAAGGGCGATCTGGTTCTCTTTTATGCTGCTGGAAGTTTTGTTTTGATTGGAACAGTGGACTTTAAGTTCACCTCACCAAAACTAGCCCATTATCTCTGGCATGAGGATGGCGTTTCACCAGAATTCTCGTACAAATTCCTCTATGTCATCAATAATCCCATTCCCCTCTACACCGATAGCTTCAAAAGCCTGTCAGGGGGAATTGCCTCAGGTCCATTGTTCCGGAAAGCTCAGGTAGGTGGCGAAGGGCTAAGAGATGATGGCGTCGTAATGGGGATTACCGTTGTCAGTGACAGCGGGGCCCAAAAACTCATTTCAAGCTCTCCTACTTTGCAAAATTATCAGCAGAGTTTCTCTGGGAAAAGGCAAAAACGGATTGACTTTACCGATCCTAAGCTCGAAGAGCAATTAGAGGGCTTAATCTCAACGGGTCTTTTGAAGGCAGGAGACGTGCTCCGAATTTCAAAGTATCGAATTGAACAAGGTGAGCTTAGGGAAAGCATGATTCGAGGCAGAGAGATCGTTCCCTGCTGTATCTGTGGAGAGGAATTCCCAGCAACTTCTATAGTTACGGCTCATATTAAAAAAAGAAGTCGCTGCTCTCCCTCCGAAATGCGAGATACAAACGTTGTTGCCCCAATGTGCTATCTCGGCTGCGATCATCTCTTTGAGCATGGATATATAGTGGTAGGTTCAGACGGAATAGTAAAAATAAATCGGGAAGCTAAAGCATCCGGCTTAAAAACCAGAATTAAGGCCGTTTCAGGACTGAGTTGTTTAGGTATTAATAATAATAACACCAAGTATTATGCTTGGCACCGAAAATTTCATAGCCAGATGATTATAAGTTGATACTACTGCGTAGCGAGTTTAGATAGCACCCGGCTGACCTGTACGGCCGTCCACTCTGCTCCCGTGCGGGTACGGTGTCCCTCTGAATTCAACCGGCTCGCAATGGCTCGCAGAGAGAGGCCGCTCTCTCTCATCAGGTGGATATACCCGTAGTTCCGCTTGTAAGCCTCGTGAAAGCCCTGGCTGACCTTCTCCCTTCCCTTAGCCCTCACCGCTTCCGTCATAGGCACCTGAGAGCCGAGACGGACACCACGGGCCTTAGCTGCTTTGAGTGCCTCCTTGGTCCGGGTGCTAATCGCTTTAGCCTCGTGCTCTGCCATCACCGCCATCAGTTGAATGGTCAGGTGATTGGCCTCAGGCATGTCCACTGCGGTGAACTTGACGCCCGACTCCAAAAGACCCGAGACAAAGTGCAGGTTGCGAGAGAGCCGGTCTAACTTGGCAATGAGGAGGATGGCACCCTCTCGCTGAGCATGTTCAATCGCTTTGAAGATTTCGGTACGACGCTTCTTGCCCGTTCCTGTCTCAACCTCGGTGTACTCTGCCACCGCTTCGAGCCCACGCTGCCGGACGAAGGCCGTTACTGCCGCCGCTTGTGCTTCTAGCCCTAAGCCGCTCTGAGCTTGCTTCTCTCTGCTCACCCGGTAGTAGATAACGGCCTTTGAGGTCATAGACATAGTGTAACACCTTGGAGACGCTCGTTGCTGAAGTGTCAAGGCCCTTGTCCCCTGCTTACAACATAAGATTGGATGGATGCCACACCGGAATGGGATTACGTGAGAAGACTAAGCACGAGCCAGAAGACGTTCCGCATCCGCCGTCAAGGCAAATTAGAGCGCAGCAGGAGAGCCTACCGTCTAAAACGCCAGATGGCGCGTAGGCAAATCCATGTACGCAAAGTCGAGGGAACTTACTTAGATTTTCACCGTATCCGAGCACCTAAGGTATTTGGATTAAGTGTAGAATCTGAAAGAAGTAACGTTCTAAATTTCCTAAAAAATCTTAGAGATACAGTAGGCATACAGAAGAAGCATGTATTAATTGACTTTTCAGAGACAGAAACTCTAATAGCCGATGCCATGCTTCTTGCATATGCTGAAATCACCAGACTCGTCGCTCGTTTCAGTAGAGAGGTGAAGATAAGATGTATTTTACCCAAAAAATCCTTTTCTACAAGAACAAAGCCGTTTATTGAAAAAAGAGAAAAGGTAGCACAAGTTCTAAAGCAGATTGGTCTTTTAGACTTACTTGGAAATCAGGCAAAAGTCGAACCCACCTACGAAGACGTTGTTCACTGGAAAGCAGTACATGGATACAAGGTTCAAGGGGACATTACAGAGCCTATTCTACAAGTTGTAGATGATGTTCTAGGCGAAATGGTCTCTAGGAAGCTATACACAGGTGTCTCTGAAGCTATGACAAATACCACACACCATGCTTATCTTGAAGACAGACATGATGGACTAAATCTTAAAGATAAGGCTGGTTGGTGGATGTTTTTACAAGTTAAAGATAATATGCTTTCAATATTAATGTGTGATTTGGGAATTGGTATTCCCAGGTCACTACCTAAAACAAATAGAGATTGGTTGCACAAACTGTTTTCCGAAAAGTACCCGGCACCAGACAGTCTATCTATAAAATACGCAACAGAGTACGGCAGAACAAGCACGAATCTTAGCAACAGAGGCAAAGGTCTTAAAAAGATGTTGAGTATCGTTGAATCATTAGAGGCGTCTTCCTTAAGGATTCATAGCAATAAAGGAGTTTTTACGGCGGGTAAAATTACCCATATTGTGAGTCGAGACTATCAAGATTCTATAATGGGAACGCTTATTAGTTGGAATATTCCTATTTCCGAGAATGCTGAGGGAGAAAGTACAAATGTCTAAAATCGTAATATCTAAACAGTTTTCTAAGTATCCCGGCGGAAGATACTTTGAGGATGGAGACTATAATGGCCAGAAATTCAGAGAAGAGTATCTTGTCAAAGCTCTTCAAGAAGAGTCATCTGTCGAAGTAGAACTAGATGGTACTAGAGGATATGATTCGTCCTTTTTAGAAGAGGCTTTCGGAGGTCTAATAAGAGATTCCGGATTTGCTCTTCCGGATTTGGACAAAAGACTCATCTTGAAAAGTGAGGATAGGTTTCTTCTAAGCGAAATTCGTGGATATATGATGGACGCATGGCAGAAAATACAGGGTTAGTTTTCTACGCGCCAATTATTAGCGCCACTCTAACTCTTTTCAATGTCATTATAGGTGGCTTAGCCCTATGGGTAAATAATAACGCGGCGAGCAATCGAGAAAAGAGAAAGGAGATTAGAGGTCGAATTGACAGCATGTTAAAAAGGGTAGAAGAGGCCGAAAAGAGTGGGATAAACTTTCACTTAGAGGAAAGCTTCAGAGAATCAGAAGCGCAAAATATAAGATGGGAATTAGAGAAGCTAGGAAAGATTATACAAACTATTCCATTTTTAAAAATCAACTCAAATATCAATGATTCTTACAATTCATTTAAACAATCTATTACCCTCGTACCTAATTTTTCAAGGAAAGATTTCAGGCAACAAAGTGCCGATGACTCTCTTGTAACAACAATACATATGAAATCCGCCGATTTAATACATGAAATAGAACGAGCTTATGATTCAAAATACCCAATCAAATAGCTTGAAACTTCTATTAAGTATTGGAATTTAAATCTAACAATTATCTACGAATAATCTTCAGGGATGATACCCGCACGAATAGTTTGCTCTATTTCAAGCTTGACTCATCGATTTGCAGGCAATATACTGCTGTAGACAGCATATTTATCTAGGATGGTAGAGCAACTGATTCGTAATCAGTAGGTCGTCGGTTCAAATCCGACCTCTGGCCCCAAGGAAACCTCCGCCCAGCGCGGAGGTTTTGCCGTATCTGATTAGCGACACCGCGAGCCGGACGGCCCCGTCACGTTCGCTAGGATGAGCAGCATGGCCGCCCCACTGACGGAACAGGATCTCTACGAGATCATCCGCAAGC
>NZ_LMOM01000099.1 GCF_001424185.1 Deinococcus sp. Leaf326
AGACCTTGCACGTACACCGGGGCCCAGCGCTGCTGGGCTTGGTGGCGAAAACACGTGAGGAACGGAGAAAACCAAGTCGGGAAGTGTCGGCTCCACTGCGGGCGTCGGGAAGGCTTCAACAAGAAGGTCAGCATCGCAGATGCTGACCAAGACCCTCTCCCTGAATATTCCCCGAAGTACAGCTAGCAACTCCAGCGGCTGATATCCAGACGACTCAACCACCTGATAGTCAACCTGAGAGCAAACAACGAAATCCGTACGTTCTGTCTACCCCGCAATGTTATGCCGATAACGATGCAAATCCGCATCTTTCCCTTCAGGAGGAAGCAATGGGGCACTGTATATGCTCTTGGATATTGTCATGTCGAGAAGGGTAAACTGCTCAGCCCATTTTCTACGCTGAAACATACCTTGATGAGCTTATAGGGCTGAATACGCCCTGGCATCATCACGGCAGAGAATGCTATCCCCCATGTGGGGGGTAAAAATCTGTCTCCTCATCCCGTAGCACACCACATGGAATCACTACGTATGGCGTCCTAGCCGCTATTTCGTTGTATGCCACTTAAGTTTACGCTTCTCGAAGATCAACTTTTGTCAGAGCGTCCTAGCTAAGCTCAATGGAGTCACAACACATCCTCACTCTAGTGACTGAGCCACGACGTCGCGTCGGGGGCCCTTGCTATTCTACCGCGCTGGGACGATAAAAAAGGCCAGTACCTACCCACTCTGCTGTTAACGCTTAGTTAACGGGCCCCTAGATAGGGTGCTCTACAAAGACAGGAATCAGGGAAAACTTTCCCAAACATTCCTGTTCAAGGAGATGTCATGAAGAAAATCGCTTCTGCTGTCCTCACCGCTGCCCTGTGCTCCACCGCCTTCGCTGCCGGCACCGCTTCCACCCCTATTACGGTCAATGCCACCGTTCTGTCCTCCTGCACCTTCGATACGGGCGCCACCACAGCTGCCAGCTTTACCTATGACGCCATCGCCGGCACCAGCGGCGCCGTGAATGGCGCCGCGACTCTGTACTGCAACGCCGGCACCACGATCACCACCACCACCGCCGCCTCAGGGGCTCTGACGCTCACGAGCGCGAGCAAGACCGGCACCCTCAACGCAACCTACGCCCTGACCCAGGTGGCTGCCGCTGGGGCAGGCGCGGGCAGCTACGCCGGCGCCGACAAGCACACCTATACCCTCGCCGCCACCGCGGCCAGTGGCCAGTGGGCCGCGCCTACCGCGGCCGACTACACCACGACGCTCGACGTCAACGTCACGTTCTAAGCCCAGCGCCCTCTCAGGGGCCTGGGCATGCCCAGGCCCCTGTTCGGCTTCGATTCTCTGACCTGACGAAGGAGTCCCCATGCGCCGCACCCTGTTTCTCTCTCTGCTTGCGCCCACCCTGCTGGGTAGCGCCCTGGCCGCCAGCCCCGCCGTGACCTCCGTGACCGTTAACGCGACGGTCGACGACATCTGTGAGATCACCAGCCCGACAAGCATCGACTTTACCTACCAGGCGGCCAACCCGGATGCCGCCCAGGGCACAGCCTTAGTGCAGCTACGCTGCAACCAGGATACCGTGCCCTTCCTGGGCTACTGGGACAATACACAGTGGAAGGCAGACGGCAGCCTGGATTTGAAGAACGGCAACAATCTGCTGAACATCGTGCTAGCGACCGACGAAGACGCCACTCCTACCACAGGTGCGGCAGGGACGGGCAGCCACTACACCTACGGCGTGAGGGCAACCGCGAAGCCTGGACAGTGGGCGGCCTCGAATGGTGCTTACACAGCGGTCGTCGATTACTACATCGGCTGGTAAGCCCGCACGTCCTTCTCGCTCCCTGGAGTCCTGACATGAAAATTACTGCCCCCCTGCTGCTGCTCCCCCTCCTCCTCGCCGCCTGCGGCACGCAGAACGCCGCGCCGGCTGCAACGCATGCGAACGCCCTAGTCGCTCCAGGCCAGACGACCGCCACTGGATCAACCTACGTCGAAGCCTTCGAAGCGAGTGTCCAGCGTGACCTGATGGCTCTGGGACTGTCGGGGTCGATCAGTGCCCAGGCGACGGCCCCCAAATCGTACCTGAACGTGCTGAAGGTTAATGAAAGTACGGCCCGCGCTTACATGAAGACGACGTACCCGACAACCACTGGGTGCGCACTTGATTGGGGGGACAACACAGCCTCGACCAAGATTACAACCCCCAGCGTCGTCGCTACAGATCAGGCCGACCACACCTACACCCAGAGCGGCACGTATACTGTCAAACTCACCTGCGGCACCGACATCAAAACCAGCACCTTTGCGGCCGTCGTGCCAGTAACGGACCTCAACCTCTTCGATGACTTCACAAGCACGGCATGGTTCACTGAGGGGGCAGCAAAAGCTGAATTCGCAACCCTTCCTACGACTTACTCGACGCAGGGCTTCAAGTTCCTGTCCAGCAGTAACTACATGACGCGCAAAGCCGGTCTGATCTCCGGCCACAACGCGATTATCATCAGCTGCGTTGGTACTGTTCAGGCTACCTCCGGAGCGCTCTTTGATGTCAAGACGCTGACGGGCAGCTCGGTCCTCCAGAACACGACGGTCACGGCTTACGGCGCTGATAACACTGTCATTGGATCGACCGTTTTCTCGAATGAGCACTACTACGCGGGTGCCCCTGCCGAAACGCGGACGCTCAACTGGAAGAATGTCAAGAGAATCGAAAATACGTGTAATGGTGGTTACGGATACCTCCTGATCGACGACATGTCAGCCACCATTCAGCTGCCCCCCGTATGAGCACTGCACAGAAATCGGGACGGCTTGCCGGCCTGAGTGTCTGTACGCTTCTTGCCCTGTCTTCAGCGTCGGCTGTCCAGACCGCGACGACGGCTGTGCCCCTGAACGCCACGACCCAGTCGGCCTGCCAGTTCGATACGGCCAACGCCAACGCCACCATTGACCTCCCCGACTACGAGGCCGCCCTCGCCGCCACCTATGCCTCCGAGCAG
>NZ_LMOM01000102.1 GCF_001424185.1 Deinococcus sp. Leaf326
AACGATGAAGTTGGCGGACGAGGGCTTCATTGACCTCGCTGCTGGCGAAGTCGAAGCCGCTGAGATCGCGGTAGGCCGGGAAGCGGGCCGTCTTCAATTGGTAGGCCGTCGATCTGACCTCCCGCTCGGCTGTCTCGGCCTTCAAGAGCTGTGACAGGATCGGGATGACCGCCTCGAAGGCCGGCGCACCCTGTTCGGTCAGTTCGCTGACGGCTTGTGCCATGCCGTGCATCTTCAAGCTGCGCAGCATGATCACAATAGCGCCGCTGGCCGGGTTATGACGCATGGCGCACCTCCGCAGTCCGGCGCAGGGCGTCATAGCGTTCGACATTGGCACGGGGCTCGGTGGTCAGCGCGAGCGCCCGGGGAGCCTGCACAGTCGGTGGGGCGATCGGCTTTCCGTCGATTAGGCGATGCAGAAGATTGAGGATGTGGGTCTTGGTTGGAACACCAGCCTCGAGAGCCATGTCGACCGCACACAGCACGACCTCTTCGTCGTGCTGGAGGACCAGGGCCAGGATCTCGACCATCTCACGATCCCCGCCGGGTACCTTGAGAAGGTGCTGCTGCAAGGTTTTGAAGGCTGCCGGCAGTTCTGCGAAGGGCGCACCATTGCGCAAGGCGCCGGGTTTGCGCTGAACGACCGCCAGATAATGTCGCCAGTCATAGATCGTCTGGCCCTGACGATCATGCGATCGGGCAAAGATCCGGCGATGTTCGCAGATGGCCTGCCCCTCGCCGACGATGACGATGCGGTCGGGATAAACGCGCAGGCTGACCGGGCGATTGGCGAAGGACGCCGGCACGCTGTAGCGATTGCGTTCGAGATGAACGAGGCAGGTCGGAGAAACGCGCTTGGTATGTTCGACGAACCCGTCGAACGGACGAGGCGTTGGCATCAGTTGACCGACTTCCTCGGCCCAGGCTTCGGCAATCGTGCCGGGTTGGGTCGGGTGGGGTGCCAGCGCCCACAGATCCTGGCATCGCCTTTCCAGCCAATCGTTCAGCGCGTCCAGCGACGACACGTTAGGCATAGGCTGCCAGAGCCGGTGACGGGCATCTTGAACGTTCTTCTCGATCTGCCCTTTCTCCCAACCGGACGCTGGATTGCAGAACTCGGCCTCGAACAGGAAGTGGCTGACCATCGCCGAGAAGCGCATGTTGACCTGGCGCTGCTTGCCGCGCCCGACCTTGTCGACGGCAGTCCTCATATTGTCGTAGATGCCCCGCCGCGGAACGCCGCCCAGAACGCGGAAAGCGTGGTTATGGGCGTCGAACAGCATCTCGTGGGTCTGGAGCGGGTAGGCCCGCACGGTGAAGGCGCGGCTGTAGGACAGCTTGACGTGGGCCACCTGCAATTTGGTCCGCTCGCCGGCGATGATCGCCCAGTCTTCGGACCAATCGAACTGGAACGCCTCGCCCGCCACGAACGCCAATGGCACGAAAGTGCCTCGGCCCGTGGTCTGTTG
>NZ_LMOM01000103.1 GCF_001424185.1 Deinococcus sp. Leaf326
ACGACTTTATAAGGCGGCGTGGCGTTGGGAAGACGCTCGCACGGAGATTGCACAGCAGCGAGAACGGCAGTTCTGTCCACTCGTAGTGGATACGTTTCTGACCTCAACTGTCACCGGACCCACGAAGAGCTGAGGAGTGAGACATCTTGCGATCCAAGACGAAATGAAGGCCCGCGACCGGGAGCGCGCCGCCGAAGAGAAAGCCGCAGCGACCGCCCTTGCTGCGCAGCGCGCACAGGAACGCGCCGAGTGGGGCGCCGCGAACGGCAGTGACTTCCTGAAGAAAGCCCTGGGCGCCGGGTACAACTGCCAGCAGCGCTATGCCCATGAACACCCGGAGTACGTCATAGATTACTTCAACACGGCCGAATGGCAGGACCGCAGCTGCCCAAGCGAAACCGCGCTGGACGAGGCCCTCCGCATGGATGGTGTGGCTTAAGGATCACCCTACTAAAGAGAAATTCGACCCCTGCGAAGCCGTCGTGATCCACCAGTACCTCGGGAAGTACGACCTCGTACGTACCTACCCCCGCTGATTACCCAGACCTCACCCCGCTCCGACAGTCTGGTGGGGTCAAAGTCGCACAAGACAGCTGCCTGAATGAAGCGACGAGTCTTTGGTCACAGTAAAAAGGTTTGGCCCCCTCCTGGGGGCCGCATTCGTCTATGCAGTTCTCTCGACTCTCCACGCCGCTTCGGGGTACACAGCGCGCCCTGAGCTGCACGCTTGAACGCTGGACCCGCGCAGACGGCCAAACCTTCTTCCTCAGGGGCTTCCTGCCGGGGTGCAGCCACGTGACTGGTGTGCTCCTCAGGCGGTCCCTGACCTTCAGGTGCTCTGGTTGCGGGACGCCTGGTGCAGTGGGTTGTCGCTGATGCGCCAGGTACAGGTGCTGACGCAGTTGGGCAATCTACCGCTGCAGCTTCCGGAGGCTGGCGTTTATGTCCTTGGCGAGTAAGGCCTATGCGGGCGTCACGCCGCTGCTCCGGTTGAATCAACAGCCCCCCCTGACGGTCCTGAGCACTGGCCTGGGCCAGGATTTCGCCATGCTCGCCGCCCTGTGTCTGGAGGACAACGCCTTCCAGTGCAAGTACATTCCAGGCGACCTCCTCATCATGTCCAGTGAAACGGGCATGGAGCATGTCGAAACCAACGAACATCGGTTGCGCTTTGCTGAGCTCTGTCAATCTCGGCAAGTCGACTATATTCACATCACGCCGGATCTGGGCTTTCACCCCCGCACATGGCCGAGCATCCATACCCAGTGGCAGAGAAATACGCCGATTCAAAGCCGTTTATTTCCTAAAAACGCCGTTTAGGGCCTGGTGGGGTTATGGGCGCGCACCGCCAGGACGACACGGAGCCACAAGCCAGAGAGCGTTTTGACTTGGACCGAACGTACCTGACCTGCGACAAGTTGAGAGAAGACCGTTTCGATACGTTTACGGAGTTTGGGGTGGCGGGAT
>NZ_LMOM01000104.1 GCF_001424185.1 Deinococcus sp. Leaf326
CAGGACGGACCAGGAGGGGCTGGTCCACGCTGCATTCCCTTTGAAAGAAGGTTTGCTCTGCGGACACCAACTGGCGGAGCTGCACGAGGCCGTATTGAACAGCTGCTGTTTCCAGGGTGAAGAGCGGCGTACTGAGGGGGAGGTGCCATGCACCTGCCCGCCAGGTGTACCCCCGCGCCTTGGCCTGGTGCCTGATGGAATAGGTCTCGCCATGGACCGTGAGGTTGAGCATCATTACCGCTCGCGTAAGGACATACGGAAGATGCGTCGGCACTTGAGGAAAGCGTTTCTGGAGTTCCGTGGTCCCCTTCGTCAGGGAAAGCTGGAAGTGATTCGCCTGTTGGTCCAGGGCGTGTCGGGTGAATGAAGAGCTCAGATCAACGGGAAGGGAAGCGGTCATGGTCCATCCTTGACAGAGATCCCCAGAAGGGTTCAGGGACGCTTGACTGTCGTTGAACCAGTGTTCCATGCAGGACCACGACAGGGGCATGGGTTGGCCCTGCTTCCCTTGGGAGAACTCCGGCACTGGAAAGAGAGACCACTTGTCTGCGGCAGGCTCAGAGAGCCTTGCGAAAGCGTCTGGCTAGAGAGAAGGTTGCTGTCCAGGTCGCTTATTGCCGGATAAGTTGTAGGGCCCTCTCTAAGATGGTGTCACGGGACACTTTCCTACCGGGTCGAATTGGGCCCGATCTAGTCTGGGATTGGGATTGGACAGACCCGTTCTGTTACTCGTGCCTATACTCGCCGAGATGAACTCTCAGGCGCCGTGTCGCCTGCGCGAAGAGTTGCGAGATGACTGCGTCGGTGACAGGATACGTATAACTGTCTGAGGTTGAAACCATTGAGCCGTAGTGGTCTCTGTAAATAATGGTCAGCAGTGGTGCCTCAAGATGACTGGAGACATAGGCGTCTGGCACATACCCCCTTTGTGCCAGAGTTTCAATCTCAGGAATCGGGTCAGGAGTGACATGGGTGTACCAAGTTCGCTCAAACTCCATAAAGTTGTTAATTATCCTGAAGTCGTCCATTCTTCTCCCTCTAGATATTCAAGCCTAAACATTAAAATTAAAGTAAGAGTGGAATTAAATATAAGTATTTCTACCTCATATCTACAACTGCCCCCTTAAAAGACAGACTGTAATTCCGTTTCAAGGCTTTTATTCTTCTCGGTTTCTCGCTTCATCCCAGAACTCCCAAGCCAGCCAATGGGCGGCTTGGCTCACGTCCTGCCCGGTCAGCTCTAATTCGGTCTGCCAGAGGAGCCACATCCCTGTACTGGCGTCAGGATGTGCCTCCAGATGGCGCAGCAACCAAGTCCACCGACCGTCGACACTCCAGCCCAGATTGGCACGGTGGTAGCAGTGTGCCAGCGCAAGGCGAGGGAACCTGGGGAACTGAAACATCTGCCTCCAGATGGCGCAGCAACCAAGTCCACCGACCGTCGACACTCCAGCCCAGATTGGCACGGTGGTAGCAGTGTGCCAGCGCACTGGCCAGGATGGAGGCAGAAGGGTTCATCCGTTGTCATTGACCGCGAAGAGCACGCCTCGATTTGAGTTTTCGAGCAGATCCGTCCAGCCAGCTGGAAGCATGATGAATGCTGTGTCGTGGTGCTTCCGAAGAAGCAAGCTGAGAAAGTTCATCATGCTGCACCCGTCGGAAGCGTCACGAGAACGCGGTCCAGGATGCAGTCCCGCCCGAAGACGTTCTGTTCCGTGGCCAGGAGGGTGGTGAGCTGCTCCAGACCCTGAGTCAGGGCAGCAGGGTCCAAATCAACGAGCGGTGCGCTGAGCTGTTGGTGCCAGGCGCCACTGCGCCAGGTATATCCTCGCCCTTTGGCCTGATACCTGATGGTATAGGTTTCCCCTTCGAGACTGAAGCTCAAGCTCAGAACTGCCTGTGCAACAGCCGAAGGGAGAAGGAGGATCTGATCAGCAGACGGCTGTTCGGGATGAGGATGTAAGGAAAACCGCAGGTGCTCAACTTGCTGGTGCACATCCTGCTGGATAGGTAAGGACATCAGATCGATAGGGGCGAGGGGCGTCATAGAGCCATCCTCAGTAGGGCACCCTGAAGCGAACGGGCGTCTCACAGCTACTGTGAAGAAAGTTTTTCATCCTCTTGCCCGCTTCGGATAGGAGTTGTCCCTAGGTTCCTTGGCAGATGCCCAGGAAGGCCAACTGACATCTTGCAGTTCACGGCTGTGTACCTGGGCTTCGAGCCGAAGAAGAACCCGACCTGAGGTTGACCCGATTTTGCGCAGATGGAGATAAGCCCCCACGATAGGAGGCACCCTCATGACGACCCGCAGAATCCATACCGCTGAGTTCAAAC
>NZ_LMOM01000105.1 GCF_001424185.1 Deinococcus sp. Leaf326
ATCGACCAGCGTAATCAATGAGATGGGGACACTGAACGTGCGAGCGGCAAGTCGGGTCAGGCGTTCGAACGCCTCTTCAGGAGGTGTGTGAAGGATCTGGTAGCGGTGGAGAGCATCGAGTCGGGCCTGTTCGCTTGAGGAAGGGGACATACAGCACTCCTGACTTGAGAAGATGTCAGGCCTGCGGACGCCCTGGACATCGGTGTAGGACGCAGGGTAGAGATCGAGCTCTCACAGCATACTGACGCGGTCGTCCAACAGAAACGGACGGTCTAGCACAGTGCGAAAAAGGGATGCGTGTTACTAAGCGTGATCTCTTGACTTTTACGATGGAGACACACGGACTGCTATGACCGTTACAAATACCCCTCTTCCCGTCTTATCTGCAGAGAAATAATACTTACAGACTTAGTCATTGATTGATACATTTCTAACTCAATCTCTACTGCTGACTTCACGAAGACGACATACTGTAATCAGTAGTGCCCGCATCTATACTATTACTATGCAGTTCATTGGTCTGGGCGGAACGGACGAAGTTGGGGCAAGTTCCTATCTCTATCTTCTGAAGGAAGGCAACTTGCTGATCGACGCCGGGCTTCGGCCCGGACAGGTCGGTGAGGCAGCCCTCCCTCCCGAAGCTGGAGATCTTGGGGGAGCATCCCCCGACGGCGATGGTGCTCACCCACGCGCACCTCGACCACGTCGCCGGGCTGCCCGTGGTCATTCGGCGTTTCCCGGACCTACAGATCTACTGCACCGAGGCCACGGCCCGCATTGCCGGCCTGGTGCTGGCGGATACCCTCAAGGTCAGTACCGAGCAGGGCTTCCCGATGTTCACTCCGGGGGAACTCAAGCGCACGCTCGAGCGCTTCCAGCCCCTGCCGTACTTCGACCGGGTTAGCGATCACGGCTTCGCCTTCACGCTGTTCCCGAGTGGGCACCTCTTGGGCGCCGCGAGCGTCATGATCGAGAGCGGTGGCCGCAGCGTCTTCCACACCGGGGACGTCAGCAACGTCGATACGCCGGTGGTCAATGCCGCGTGGCTGCCCGAACAGGTCACGCCCGTCGACGCGGTGGTCTCCGAGAGCACCTACGGCGACACCCTGCTTCCCTCCCGCAAGGAACAAGTGCGGACCTTCGTCGCCGCAATCGGCGAGACGCTTCGGGGCGGGGGAAAGGTGCTGATCCCGTCGTTCGCGCTCGGGCGGGCGCAGGAGATCACACAGATCCTCCAGACAAGCATGGCCAGTGGCCTGCTGCCCAGTGTGCCCCTGTACCTCGATGGCCTGACCCGGCAGATGACGCAGACGTACGAGGAACTGCTGCCCCTTCTTCCGCAGGCCTTGCAGAATCGCCGGAAGTCC
>NZ_LMOM01000106.1 GCF_001424185.1 Deinococcus sp. Leaf326
CAGCGCATCCAGGACATTCACCAGCGCAGCAAAGGACGGTATGGAGCACCACGCATTCATGCGGAGTTGCAGGCTCAGGGGCAGCGGGTGTCCCGCAAGCGGGTYGCCCGCCTGATGCGCGACCGTGGTCTGCGTGCGAAGGGAAAGCGACGGTTTGTGCGAACCACGGACGGTGGCCATGCCCTGYCGGTCTGCCCRAATCTGCTGGCGCGCCAGTTCGAAGTTGCGCAGCCGAATCAGGTGTGGGCGTCGGACCTGACGTTCCTGCCGACCAGAGAAGGCTGGNCTCCCTGAAACGGGAGCTGTACGAGGACGAGATCTTTGAGAGTCGTGCGTCTGCCCGTCAGGCCGTGTTCGAGTTCATCGAGGTCTTCTCCAACCGCCAGCGTCGYCATTCCACCCTAGGCGACTTGACGCCCCACGAGTTCGAACGGCAAGCTACGGCCGCTTAACTTCAGCTACGCAATATCGGGGCAAACCCAGGGCATGTCTATTACGCCGCTACAGGTTTGACCTATGGTCTTTGTGGTTGGTCGTTCCTTTGAGTGAGGATAACCTTATCTCAGAGCCAGAAAAAAGCCCCACCCCGCCCAGTCACGAGGTCTGGACTTGGGCGTACCAAAGAGTCAGGAGACGGTCTCTGGGATTCACCGAACCCGAGGAACTCGATCAATTGGACGGGGCTTGGTAACGGCTCAGTTCTCGCAGGTGACTGACGTGCTGGGGCCTGCAAGAGGAGACATGGCACCTGATTTGCTGTCCCCTGCCTTGTCTCTCCCTTAACGACGACAGGTCAGCACACGCTCCGGACCCGAAGGCACTATATGAAAGTGCATGTTGCCTCCTGAAAAGCTGGGTCAATGGCGCCAGTTGCTGGGAGGAGAGGGCTGTGAGTTGTGGGCTGCAACCCGCACCATGGACCACCTGCGCTTCGGGGCTGCGGCAGCGACTCAACTGATCCTGCTCAACACGGGTTCTGTGCCCCTGCGCATTCGGGACATCGAAGTCAATTGGTTGATCGCAAGCACCAGTTTTCACTGGTACCGCCCTGGCGTGGTGGAACCCGGAGGGCGCTGGACCCTCCTGGATGAGCGGAGCTTTGATGTGTTGATGGCCCTGACGCGTCAGCGTCAACGGCGTGGGTTTGGGATGGAGGGCACCGTGCACCAGGTCGTGGTGCATCTGGATGAACCCCAACCCCTGCACTTGACCTTCGAGGTGTCCTGGGGCTTCGCAACCCCCGATTACGACATGGGCTTTTTCCTGCCGGCGTTGGAAGAAGATGACGCGGGGCATTAACCCACTGCCTGGAAGCGGTAGGCGCAGGGGGCGCCGCGGCTGGTAGGGATGGCCTGGGCGCGGCCGGTATCAACCAGGCGCCAGAGCGCGGTGCTGCCGGTCGGCCAGCGGGTGCCGCTGCGGGTGCAGGCTTCCGGGTGGGTGAAGCCGTCCGGCGCAGCCTGGATGGCCTGAAGCAGCAGCTCGGGCGTTGCACTTCCGGCTGCCGTCAGACCCGGACATTATTGATCTCGGCGTAAATGATCATTGCTATACTGAGTGGGTATGTCTGGTTGGAAGCCCTCAAAACTCACCCGTGCCCAGCAGGAAGAACGCCGCCT
>NZ_LMOM01000107.1 GCF_001424185.1 Deinococcus sp. Leaf326
GCATGTACAATAGGCATGTACAATAGGAAGTTCGTGTTTCATGAAAAAGCTCCTTTTCCTTTAAAATAATTACACAAAAAGACCGACCTGCAATCTGCARATCGGTCAAGTGCCTGGCAACGTCCTATCCTCRCAGGGGGAARCCCCCAACTACYWTCGGCGYTSAAGTGCTTAACTKCCGTGTTCGGAATGGGAACGGGTGTGACCWCTTSGCTATCGTCACCAGACGACGGGCTCGCGCCCTCAAAACTGAAGTCATCAACAAGCATCTGCTAGAACAAGGCCTCGACCGATTAGTATCACTCAGCTCCACATGTCGCCATGCTTCCACCCGTGACCTATCTACCTCATCGTCTCTGAGGGGTCTTTCTTGATTACTCAAAGGGAAATCTCATCTTGGAGGGGGCTTCATGCTTAGATGCTTTCAGCATTTATCCCGTCCGCACGTAGCTACCCAGCKATGCYYYTGGCRRRACAACTGGTACACCAGCGGTGCGTCCATCCCGGTCCTCTCGTACTAAGGACAGCTCTCCTCAAATTTCCTGCGCCCACGACGGATAGGGACCGAACTGTCTCACGACGTTCTGAACCCAGCTCGCGTACCGCTTTAATGGGCGAACAGCCCAACCCTTGGGACCTACTCCAGCCCCAGGATGCGATGAGCCGACATCGAGGTGCCAAACCTCCCCGTCGATGTGGACTCTTGGGGGAGATCAGCCTGTTATCCCCAGGGTAGCTTTTATCCGTTGAGCGATGGCCCTTCCATGCGGAACCACCGGATCACTAAGCCCGACTTTCGTCCCTGCTCGACTTGTAGGTCTCGCAGTCAAGCTCCCTTCTGCCTTTGCGCTCTACGAATGATTTCCAACCATTCTGAGGGAACCTTTGGGCGCCTCCGTTACTCTTTAGGAGGCGACCGCCCCAGTCAAACTACCCGCCTGACACGGTCCTCCAGCCGGATCACGGCTGCGAGTTAGAGACTCTATGCATGAAGGGCGGTATCCCAAGGGTGACTCCTCCGAAGCTGGCGCTCCGGGCTCGACGTCTCCCGCCTATCCTGTACATCATGCACAAAGCCTCAATATCAGGCTGTAGTAAAGCTCCATGGGGTCTTTCCGTCCTGTCGCGGGTAACCTGCATCTTCACAGGTACTATGATTTCACCGGGTCTCTCGTTGAGACAGTGCCCAAATCGTTACGCCTTTCGTGCGGGTCGGAACTTACCCGACAAGGAATTTCGCTACCTTAGGACCGTTATAGTTACGGCCGCCG
>NZ_LMOM01000108.1 GCF_001424185.1 Deinococcus sp. Leaf326
TGGACGTCGAGCCGTCAGCACCGTTCGGCACGGCGCACAGCATTTGAACGATGCCCTGCGCTGGAAACCAGAACGACTGGTGACCTTTCTGGAGGCGATCAGCAGCCCTTTTTCAGCGTCAGGAGCAGTAAAAAATGAAGTTGTCATCTACTGAGGAGGGCGTGTTGAAGTTGCTCGGCAGAGGAGAGGTGAGCTCTGGACATGCCGTCGTCGCTTCCCGTGAGGGGAGGGTCACTCCATCAAATGGATGGTTATCAGATGGAATAGATTCTTGTACATGAAAAATACGAAATTTAGTGAAGCTCTCGCGATAGTCAACGAAAACAGAATCTTTTTTCCGGATGAACAAGTTATAAGTATTTTTAAAAACGACAGGCTGGCAGAAGGTTGGTCACTTGATAACAGTGTCGATATCCTTCTAAGCAATTTACTAGGGATTGGGGAATTTAAACTGCCCAGACGTACCTGGATAAGATTTTTTACGCCTGACTTGTATGACACCAGAGCAACAGCCGTTTTCTGGTATGAACAGACGGGAGAAAACATCTTTCCTTTTGCGGCTGAAGATCCAAACAGATATTACATTTCTTCAAACGGCAAAGTATATGGCGACATAAGAGACGTAAATATATTAGAACATTATGGTACTTTTGATCAAGATGGATTGTATAATATAATATTTGGCAAAATACTTAAAACTGAAGAGTTAAGTTTTGACGATGATCATTACGATAGGTATTCAATACAATAATCGTAACCAGTCAACATGAGTCAAAACTCTCACTGAGTGATTACGATTTTTGTCCGTCTGCTTTGTTCGAATAATGCTCTAAGCCGAAGGAGTTGGTCTTATCGTTGCATTCGGTGAGTTTTATTTTCAGAGATTATTGTTCTCGGTTGTCGCGTCTCTGATCTTGACATTTTTTGCTTTACTAATAGGGATTATAGAGGGTATTTTTATTACAGGTTTCAGATTCGTTGGTATAAATGTATTATTTTATGCCGGATTCACTCTATTTCTAAGTTTACCAGTTTCAATCACCATAGCTCCATTAATTGCCTACGCCGTTAGAAATCTAAACATCTGGCTAAAGCTTTTGACTTATATTGCTTTTGCCGGAAGTATAGCCTGTTGGATTGGGATCTACTTTGATCAGACTCAGGAGTTGCACCTGCATAAGACGAAAAAAGCGCTCCCAGACGCGAGAGTCTGGGAGTGTCGAAGTCACAGCCTCTCTGGGAGCGTGCCCGCATTCT